>CALVVP010000080.1 GCA_944363895.1 uncultured Bacilli bacterium
TTTTTATTAAAACATCACATTGCTTTATTCGATGTCGTCAAAAAATGTGAGATAAAAGGATCTAGCGATAATACAATTAAAAATATTGTTCCGAATGATATTAAAACAATAATTAAACAAAGTAAAATAAAATATATATTTACTGTAGGTAATAAGGCTCATCAATTATACCAAAAATATCTATTAAAAGATACTAAGATTAACGATATAAAATTACCTTCAACTTCACCAGCTAACTGTCAGAAAGGAATCGATGATATCCTATTTAATAATTATAAAAAAATTAAAGTATTAATTGATAATGAATTAAAAATTTAATTTAAATAAAAAATAGATTAGGAAGTAGGGATAAACTTGAAAACAAAAAATGATTTAAAAATAATAACTAAACATTATAATAATTTAATCAAATTAACTAAACAACATTATTTTATTGGGATAACAAATGAATGGATTATCGATAATTATTATTTAATTGTTGAAAAAGCAAACAGGATTAAACAATTTTATAAAAATAAAAAAGAAAGCCAATATTTAGATAAAAATGTTAATTTAATTAATATTTTAGAACATATTTTAGAATTTCGTAATTATCGAATCGATGAAATTAGTTTAATTAATAATATTAAAGACTATTGTAAGGAAAATAATATTCATTTAAATTATCAAGAAATAAAGATTATACCTAATGCTTTAGCCATTGTTCTTATAAATAGACTAAGTGAAATTTGTCAAAAAGAAAGAATTAAATTAAAAGAAAAAGCTATCATTGATCGGATTGTCAAAAAAATGCCGAAAGATGGGAAGATAAAAAGTTTAGAAAATTATTTACCAAATAATTTCCTTACTTCCTCTTCAATGATTGTCTTTTTTAATGATAAAATTAAAAATTTTGGTAATTCAGCTAATAGTATTTTTAAACAATTAAATAATTATTTAGAAAAAAACAATATTTCTTTAAGAAAAACAATCAATAAAGAACATCTAAATAACACTAATGATAATATTTTAATAGCCAATATTTTTTATAGTATTAAAGAAATAGAAAATATCGATATTGAAAATTTAAATGAAGCTTTATGTCATGTGGAAAAAATACTACATAATGATCCTTATTACACAATGATGACATTAGAAACGAAAAATTTATATCGCAAACAATTGATTAAATTAGCTAAAAAAAGAAAGCAAAATATCGAAGATTTAGCTAATGAATTAATTAAAATTGATAAAAATATTGGCGATTTATTATTTGCTCAAAAAGATATAAAATTTAAAACTTTCATTTATTTATTTTTAATTATTTTCTTTAGTACTTTATTAACCATTATTTTATCTTATTATTTTATTCCTAATAAATGGCTAGGATTTTTCATTTTAATTATTCCTGTAAGTGAAATTGTGATAACTTTTTTAAATAAAATTTATTTAAAAATTTATCCACCTAAACCACTAGCTAAATTAGATTTTGAAAAAGGAATTCCGAAAAACTATAAAACAATGGTCGTAATTCCGACAATTTTAAAAAACAAAGAAAAAGTTGAGGAAGTGTTTAATAAATTAGAAAGTTATTATTTAGCTAATAAATCTAAAAATATTTATTTTACGCTTTTAGGTGACGCTTGTGAGTGTAATCAAGAAAAATATGCAAAAGACGAAGAAATAAAAAAAGCTGGTCTTTTAAAAGCTGGTGAACTAAATAAAAAATATCATGAAGAAATATTTTATTTTGCTTACCGTAAAAGAATTTATAGCGAAAGTGAGGAAAGTTTTTTAGGTTTTGAAAGAAAAAGAGGCGCTTTATTACATTTTAATGATTTAATTTTAAATAATTTAAGTGAAGAAGAAGAAAATAAGTTTTTTCAAATTCATACTTTCCACAATTTTAAACACAAAATAAAATATGTTATTACCTTAGATGTTGATACACAATTAGTTTTAAATAGTGCTTTAAAATTAGTCGGTACGATGGCTCATCCAATTAATAAACCAATTTTAAATGAAGAACAGACAAAAGTTATTAAAGGATATGGTATCTTACAACCTAAAATTAGTGTCGATGTGGAATCGACAAATAAATCTTTATTTTCGCAAATTTATGCCGGAATCGGGGGCTTAGATCCATATTCGACAATCGTCCCTAATTTTTATCAAGATGTTTTTAAAGAAGGTAGTTTTATCGGTAAAGGTATCTATGATTTAGAGATTTACCAAAAAGTATTAAAGGGAAGATTCCCGAATCAACTTATTTTAAGTCATGATTTATTAGAGGGAAATTATTTAAGATGTGGAGTTGTTAGTGATGTTGAACTAATCGATGATTTTCCTTCAAAATTTTTAGTTGATGCAACAAGACGTTCCCGCTGGGCCAGAGGGGATATGCAAATAATCAATTGGATTTTTAGTAAAGTGAGAAATGAGAAACAAGAAAAATATCACAATCCAATTAATGCTTTAGGTAAATTTAAAATTATCGATAATATTCGTCGAAGTTTATTAGATTTTTCTTTATTATTAATTTTAATATGTTTATCAATTTGTACTGTCCATCCTTATTGGTGGTTATTATTTATTTTATTTATCGTTATTTTACCAGTTATTTCTTATATCATCCAATTATTTACGATTCAAGATAAAAATAGTAAAAATTTAAAATATTATAATATCATGGTTTTTGGTTATCAAGCGTTTATCTTACGGACAGTATCAGTATTTACTAATATTCCTTACAATGCTTATTTATATGTTAAAGCTTTTATCATTGCCATTTATCGGATAACGATTAGTAAAAAACATTTATTACAGTGGATGACAGCCGAAGATGCCGATAAACAAGTTAAAACAACCTTAACTAATCATTTAAAACAATTTTGGATAAATTACATAGCAGCTATTTTATTTATAGTTTTAGGTTTAGCTAGTAAATACCCAATCGAATGTATTATTATCGCTATATTCTTTATTATCGCTCCTTTTTTAGCTTATGCGATTAGTGATGATATTAAAAAAAATAATCATAAATTAAAAAAAGATGAACAAGAATATTTAACTAATATTGCTAGATTGACCTGGAAGTTTTTTAAAGAAAATATTAAAGAGGAAAATAATTATTTAATTTGCGATAATTATCAGTTAAACCGTGATAAAAAAGAAGATTATAAAACTTCGCCAACTAATATTGGACTATCATTAATTGCTATTTTATCAGCTTATGAATTAAACTTTATCAGTAAAAAGGAAACAGTCGATTATTTTAATAAAATAATTAATACTGTGGAAAAACTACCAAAATGGCATGGTCATCTATATAACTGGTATAAAATTAACACATTAGAAGTGATATATCCTCATTTTATATCAACGGTCGATAGCGGTAACTTTGTCGCTTCATTAATTACCATTAAAGAATTTTTAAAAACTATCAAGGAAGATAAATTAGCCAATAAAATTATAAAATTAATTCAAGAAACGGATTTTTCTAAACTTTATAGTCAAAATGAAGTTTTTAGTATCGGTTATAATGTCGATGAAGGTATTTTAGAACCATATAACTATAATAAATTTGCTAGTGAAAGTAGAATTACTAGTTATATTGCGATTGCTAAAGGTGATGTGACCAGTAAACATTGGTTTAATTTAGATAAAACTTTAACGACTTATAAAAGAAAAAAAGGTCTTGTTTCTTGGTCGGGTACTTCTTTTGAATATTTTATGCCACTTATATTTATTCCTACTTATGACAATACTTTAATCGATGAAAGTTATGATTTTGCTTTTTATGCACAAAAAGAATTTATGAAAGAAGTTAATCGAAAATATCCTTGGGGCATTTCGGAATCAGCTTATAATGAATTAGACGATGCTCAAAATTATAAATATAAAGCGTTTGCTACCCCTTATTTAAAACTGCAAGAAGAAGCAAACAACCGGATTGTTATATCACCATATAGTTCTATTTTAGCGCTACCACTTTTCCCGGATGATGTTTTAAGCAATATGAAAAAATTAGAAAAGTTAAAATTAGTTGGTAAATATGGTTTTTATGAATCTTATGATGCTGATGATGAGGCGGTTGTTTATTCTTATTTTGCCCATCACCAAGGAATGATTTTAGGAAGTATCACGAATACTTTAAAAAACAATATTATGCAAAAATACTTTATGGATGATATTAATAATCATGCTTTTGAAATATTGAATAAAGAAAAAGTTCAATTAAAACCGATTATCGATGTTAATATTACAAAATATAAGAAATATACCTATGAAAAAGAAACATTTATCAACGATATCAGAGTCTTTCACCAACTGGCTACTTTACCAGAAGTTTCGGTTTTATCCAATTCAAAATATAGTGTTTTTATGAACGATCGAGGCAATGGTTTTAGTCGTTATCGAACAATTCAATTAAATCGTTATCGAAAAATTACGGAACAAGATTATGGCATATTTTTATATATTAAAGATATTAATACTAATGATATTTGGTGTAATACTTATGCACCGATTAATAAAATGCCAGAAAAATATGAAGTGGTCTTTGCCTTAGATAAAATAAAATTTATCCGTTTAGATCATAATATTATTACAACTACCGAAGTCGTGGTCGCTAAAACGCATCATGCGGAAATTAGAAAAGTAACTTTTAAAAACCTTAGTGACCAAACTAAAACTTTAGAATTGACTACTTATACCGAACCAATTTTAAGTGAAAATATGGACGATATAAGTCATAAAGCTTTCCAAAACTTATTTGTGCAAAGTGAATATGAGGAAAAGACCAATTCCATTATTATGCATCGAAAATTAAGAGATAAAGATATCACTTATTATATGGTCAATCGTCTATTAATCGATGAAGATAGTAATTACAGTTATGAAACTAATCGTTATAACTTTATTGGTCGCAATCGAAGTGGCGCTAATCCAATCGCTTTAGAACAAAAACTTACGAATACAATTGGTACTTGTATCGATCCGATTATCAGTTTAAGAAGTCAAATTACCATTAAAGGAAATAGTGAAAAAACAGTTTATTTAATTAATGGCTTTGGTAAATCAAAAGAACAAGTATTAGAAATAGTAAGTGTATTTTCTAATCCAGAACAAATTTTTGAAAAAGCTTTTGAAGTAGCTACTATTATGAATAATGTAACTAATAAAATGGTCGATATTACGGGACATGATATGCGCCTTTATAATACCATGTTAAATTATTTATATCAGACTAGTCACATTAGTGTTAATAAAGAAAGAACGAAAATTTTAAAAAACAATACTTTAAATCAAACCGGATTATGGAAATTTGGTATTTCTGGTGATCGTCCAATCGTTTTCTTAGAAGTGGAAAATTTAGATAATCTAAGTTTAGTTAAAGAATTATTACATACTTTTGAATATTATAAAAGTAAATCGATTTTTATTGATTTAATTATTTTAAATAGTAAAGATGAACAAGATAAAAAAATAATTAATGAAGAAATCGATAATGAAAAATACCGCATGTATGCTTTAAATAGTTTTAATAAAACACCAGGGAATATTTATATAATTAATCCTAGTGATGTAACTTTAGAAGAAATAACATTGTTTAAAACAGCGGCGAGAATTAATATCGATAGTAAAAAATATCATTCATTAGAAGAATTTGTGTTGAGTTTACAAAAATTAAATACGGTTAGCCGTAAAGAAACAGTTAAAAAAGAAAATACGCAATTTAACTATGATAAAAAATTAAAGTTTTATAATACTTATGGGGGCTTTAATAATGATGGTAAAAAATACATTATCACTAATCCCGATACCCCTTTAATTTGGTGCAATATCCTAGCTAATAAAAATTTTGGCAGTATTGTTTCCAATAATCAAATCGGATTTACTTATGCTTTAAATAGCCGCGAATATAAATTAACTTCTTGGTCAAACGATCCCTTGTTAGCGAATAGTTCTGAAGGAATAAAAATTAATGATGTCCACTTAAAATATCAAGTGGCGGAAGTAAGTTTTGGGAAAATGCGGTTTTTAGGAAGTTGGAAAAATTTTGATTTTGATTTAAAACAATTTGTCGCTTATGATGATCCAATTAAATTTTATTATTTAAAAATTAAAAATAACAACAAAACAAAACAAAAATTAAATTTAAAATATTGGATTAATCCTTGTTTAGGGGTTACCGAGGAAAAAACGAGTCGTTATATTTTAAGTGAATATAAAAAAGAAAAAAATTGTGTTTTATTGAAAAATAAATATAGTCAACACTTTTCTAATATAAGTACTTTCATGGGCTGCACACTACCAATTGAAGATATAAAAACTAAAAGAATTATCTCTAAAGAAATTGTTACTTCTTTAGAAATAATGCCTAATGAAGAAGTCGAGCTAGCATTTACTTTAGGAACAGTTGCTGATGATAAAGACTTAAATAAGTATAATTCAATTGAACAAATTAAATTAGAAGAAAGAAAAGTTACGAAATATTGGCAAGATATGTTAGAAATTATCCAAGTAAAAACTGGCAACGATAGTTTTGATTATCTACTTAATGGTTGGTTAACTTATCAAGCCATAGTATCGCGACTTTATGCGAAAGCAGGATTTTATCAAGTTGGGGGAGCTTATGGTTATCGCGACCAATTACAAGATAGTATGAATATTTGTATAATTCATCCAGAAATCACTAAAAACCAAATTTTATTTAATGCAATGCATCAATTTAAAGAAGGCGATGTTTTACATTGGTGGCATAAGGAAACTAAAATCGGTTTAAGATCAAAATATAAAGATGATTATTTATGGTTAGTTTATGCAACGAGTGAATACCTTAATGTCACTGATGATTATAAAATATTAGATGAACAAATTTGCTTTGTCGATGGACCAATTCTTACAAATGAAGAAATGGAAAAAGGCATCGAATATAGCTATACTGAAAAAAAAGCTACGCTTTATGAACACTGTCTATTGGCTTTACAATTAGCTAAAAAAGAAATTGGCGCAAATGGTTTACCACTAATTAGAGGTGGTGACTGGAATGACGGTATGAATAAAGTAGGGGAAAAAGGGCAAGGAACTAGCGTTTGGTTAGGATTCTTCTTATACCAAGTAATCGATAATTTTATTAATTTTACAAAAAAATATAATAAAAATATTAAAACTGATGAATGGGAAGAATTAAAAGATAATTTAGCTAAAGCTTTAAAAAAATGTTGGGATACTGACCATTATTTAAGAGCATTTTTTGATAATGGTGAAAAGTTAGGTTCTAATGATAACTTAGAATGTAAAATTGATTTAATTTCTCAAAGTTTTGCTATCCTTTCTGGTCTTGCTAGCGATGAAGAAACTAAAGATATTCTAAATGCTGTGGATAAATACTTATTTGATAAAAACTTAAAAATTGTCAAATTGTTAGATCCGGCTTTTGAAAAATCGAAAAATAATCCAGGATATATTATGAATTATCCTAAAGGAATTAGAGAAAATGGTGGTCAATATACTCATGCTGTTGCTTGGTATATCGAAGCTTTAATTAAAACAGGTAATTATAATTTAGCTTATGAAATCTTTCAAATGATTAATCCAATTGAAAGAACTAAAAATAAAAACGATACCGATATCTATCAATTAGAACCATTTGTTATTGCTGCCGATATTTATAGTAATGATAATTTTAAAGCTAAAGGCGGATGGAGTTGGTATACTGGTAGTGCGGGATGGTTTTATCGCGTTGGTTTAATCGATATTTTAGGTTTCGATAAAAAAGGCGATAAATTATATATTAAACCCCATTTACCAAATGATTGGCCACAATATGAAATTACTTATAAATTTCAAAATACAACTTATCATATAACAGTAATAAATAGTAACAAAAATAGTATTACTGTGGATAAAAAAATGATTAAAAATAATTATATTCCTTTAATTGATGATAATAAAACTCATGAAGTTGTCGTTAGGAGGTTGTAAAATGTTAAGAACTGATTTTAAAACATATTTAAAAGATAAAAATTTAAAACCTTATGATGCAAAAATCTTGGAAATTAAAAATACTTTATCTAATGGTGGAGAAATGCTCGATTGGTATGATATCAATAAATGTATTTCTTTAAATGATTTAGCTAGAATTAAAAAAATAAGTCAAGAAATAAGACAAAACTGTGAATTATTTATCGTAATTGGGATTGGTGGTTCCTTTTTAGGAGCTAAAGCGGTGATTACAGCTTTAAAACCATATTTTACTAAAGATAATCCAGAAATTATTTTTGCAGGCAATTCTTTATCAGAAAGTTACCTTACAGAATTAATTGACTATATGGAAAATAAAGATACCGTTGTCAATGTTATTTCTAAATCGGGAACTACTTTAGAACCAAGTATCGCTTTTGACCTTATCTATAATAAAATGTTACAAAAATATCCTACTGAAGAATTAAAAAAAAGAATCATTATTACAACCGACCCGACAAAAGGTGTTTTACGGAAACTAGCTAATGACAACAACTATCCATCATTTATTGTTCCTGAACAAATTGGCGGAAGATATTCGGTGTTAACAGCAGTCGGACTTTTACCGATTGCTGTAGCTGGTATCGATATTGATAAACTATTATTAGGAACTAAAGAGGTTAATAAAGATTTAGCCTTTGAATATGCTGTAAATCGTGATATTTTATATCATCAAGGAAAATTAATTGAATTATTTACTTTCTATGAACCTAAACTAGCATATTTTACCGAATGGTTAAAACAATTATTTGGGGAAACCCAAGGTAAGGATTTAAAAGGAATATATCCTAGTTCTTCTAATAATACTCGTGATCTACATTCTTTAGGACAATTTTATCAAGAGGGAACACCGATTATTTTTGAAACTGTTATTGGTATTAATCAAAAAGGGCATTTAAAAAATAATTTATATGATTATCCAGTTGAAGATATTAACATGATTGCTTTAAAACAAGTTGCTTTTGCCCATTTAGAAGCTGGTGTGGAAAGTAATATTATTATGATCGATCAATTAGATGAATTTCATTTAGGAATGTTAATATATTTCTTTGAAATTGCAGCAGCTACGGGAGCTTATTTACTCTCAGTTAATCCTTTTAATCAGCCGGGAGTAAATTTTTATAAAAATCTGATTACAAAAGAACTAAAAAAATAGCCATTGGCTATTTTTTTTCTATTTTAAATATTACTTGATATGAATCTTCAAAATCAATTTCTTCAACATCAACAGTAAATCCATATTTTTCTAATGTATTTTCGCATTCTCTTATTGTATTTAAAGCTAAACGCATATTAGGTGCAGCAGCGGTAATTGTTGTTCCGGTATTTTGTGCTGCGATATTATTTTCTACTTCTTGATTATTCATATTAGTTGACTGAATAACTGAGTTATCTATACTAGGTATTTCAGTTGTATTATTGTCGATAGGCACTTCATATATTGGTTGATTATCAGTAGGTTCGTTAATTATTGAAGGATTTGATTCAATATTTGATACCCCTGGTACTGTTGGTTCAATTGACGATACACTTGGTGTACTTGGTACCTCTGGCATTGTTGGTTCAATTGACGATACACTTGGTGTACTTGGTACTTCTGGTATTGTCGGTTCGACTGTTGGTACACTTGGTTCAATACTTGGCATGCTTGGTACTTCTGGTATTGTCGGTTCAATTGTTGGTACACTTGGTTCAATACTTGGCATGCTTGGTACTTCTGGCATTGTCGGTTCAATTGTTGGTACACTTGGTTCAATACTTGGCATACTTGGTGCCTCTGGTATTGTTGGTTCAATTGATGGTACACTTGGTTCAATACTTGGCATACTTGGTGCCTCTGGTATTGTCGGTTCAATTGTTGGTACACTTGGTTCTGTGCTTGATGATAAAGAAGTTGAATCAGTCACATTATTAGTATTCATATTACTAAAGAAATTTTCTAATTTAAAATCACTTTGATTATTTTGTTCAACTTGTGGTTCTTCAAAGAAATTGAAAAATTTACCTTCATGAAGAGGTTGTTCATTCGTTTCAACAGCAGTAGTACTAGAAGGTGCCTTTAATAATTCATCCATATCAGCAACAGGTTTTTCTTGAGGAGTTATATCTTGTGCAGTTTGTTCAATTTTATCAATATCCATAAAGCCTGGTAATTTAGTAGTATCAATACTACTTAATTCAATATCAGGAATTTGAACTACTTCTTCTTTAACAATAGGGTTCTCAATTGGTTGATTATTTGTATTTTCATTTAACATTTTATCAATCTCCTCATCTGTTTTTCGAACTGTCAATCGTTCAGTTATAATTCTATTTAACATTTCAACTTGTTTTTTTTGGTCTTTCAATTTTAATAATGATCGAGCGTGACGTTCAGAGATTTTATTTTCTAATAAGGCTTCTTGAACTTCATCACTTAAATTTAATAATCTTAATGTATTAGCAATAGATGATTGGGATTTTCCCACTTTTTGAGCTAAATCTTCTTGGCTAATATAGCCCATATCCAATATTTTTTTATATGAGATAGCTTTTTCAATTGGGGTTAAATCTTCTCTTTGAACATTTTCAATTAAAGCAATTTCGACACTATCTTTATCAGTCATTTCTGAAATAATAGCTGGAATTGTTTGTTTACCTGCTAAAACACTAGCTTTATATCTTCGTTCTCCCGCAATTATTTCATATTTATCGCCAATTCTTCTAACGACAATTGGTTGAATAACACCGTATTTTTTAATTGACAAAGCTAGTTCATTAATTGAATTTTCATCAAATTTAATTCGTGGTTGGAACCTATTTGGTAAAACATCATTTATATTTAATTCGACAACTTTTTTTTCATTTGGCACGAAAAAAACCCCTTCCTAATTCTTTTATAAGTAAATGATACTATATTTTGGGAAATAATGCAAGGGGTTTTGGGAAATAATTTTAAAATTATAATGGTCTTTTCTTAATTTCATTATATTTCCTAGGAAATTTTTTATCAGTAATTGCATCTTTTTGAATTTTAATAATTGTTCTTTTACTATTTTCAATTGGTAAATTAAATATTTCACAAGTTTCGATATGAGATTTTAATTTAGTTAAAGCATTTTTGCTATTTTCAATTTCTTCATTACATGTGCCTTTCATCGCAATAAAATAGCCATTTACTTTAGTAATAGGAAGACAATATTCTAATAAAACATTTAGTTGAGCGACAGCCCTAGCGACAACAACATTAAATTTTTCACGGTTTTGAAGTCCATATTCTTCAATTCGACAATGAATAGTTGCAATATTATTTAAATTTAGTTCAGAAATAACATTATTTAAAAAGTTTATTCTTTTGTTTAATGAATCAATTAAAGTTATTTTCAAATTGGGAAATAATATTTTTAATACTATTCCAGGGAAACCGGCTCCAGTTCCCACATCACATAAGTTTTCTACGGTATTTAAATCAATTACTTTTAAAATAGTTAAACTATCATAAAAATGTTTTAAATAGACCGCTTCTTTTTCTGTAATGCCGGTCAAATTCATAACTTTATTCCATTCGATTAATAATTTATAATATTTATCTAATTGATTAATTTGTTGATTGTTAATTTTGATATTTAATTTAGCTAGTTCTTGAATAAATTCTTCTATTTTCATCGATTATATTCCTTCTTTAAATAAATACTTAAAATGGAAATATCAGCAGGATTAACGCCACTTATTCTAATGGCTTGGCCAATGGAAGTAGGGCGGATTTCGGATAATTTTTGTTTGGCTTCACTAGCTAAATTAACAATTTTATTATAATCAATATCATCAGGAATTAATTTGTTTTCTAAATTGATTAATTTTAAAGCTTCTTTTTCGGCTTTTTTTATATATCCTTCATATTTAATATTTAATTCAACTTGTTCAATTATTTCTTCTTCATAATTAAAATCAATTATTTTATTAATTAATAATTTTTGATAAGTTATTTCAGGACGCTTCAATAATTCATAAAGACTATAACCATCTTTAATTTTTGTACTACCTAATTTTTCTAATATATCATTGCTACTTGGTGTGACTTTGACACTTTTTAATTTTTCTAATAACTCTTTAATTTTTGTTTTTTTAGCTAATAATTTTTGATATTGTTCATTATTGATTAATCCAACTTGATAACCATATTCTCTTAGTCTTAAATCAGCATTATCATGTCTTAATAACAAACGATATTCAGCTCGAGATGTTAATAAACGATATGGATCACGCACACCTTTAGTTACTAAATCATCGATTAATACTCCGATATAAGCTTCATTTCTTTTTAAAATTAACGGTTCTTTATTTTCTAATTTTAGACTAGCATTTATCCCCGCAATTAATCCTTGACAAGCAGCTTCTTCATAACCACTTGTCCCATTGATTTGGCCAGCGGTGAATAAATTTTCAATGATTTTTGTTTCTAAAGATCTTTTTAATTGAGTAGGGTAGATAGCATCATATTCAATCGCATAAGCATATTTATTAATAACGGCTTTTTCTAAACCTGGTAAGCTATGAACCATTTTTTCCTGCACATATTTGGGCATACTTGTCGAAAAGCCTTGTAAATAAATATCATCATAATATAAACTTTCCGGTTCTAAAAACAATTGATGTTTCTCTTTATCTTTAAATCTAACAATTTTATCTTCGATTGAAGGACAATAGCGAGGACCAATTCCCGTAATATCATTAAGGCCACCATACATACTAGATTTATTTAAATTATCTAAAATAATTTTATGAGTTTCGCTAGTAGTATAAATTAAATGACAGGGAACTTGTTCTTCAATTTTATAATTTGGTTTATCATCAAAACTAAAAGTATGATAAACTTTATCGCCTTCTTCAATTTTAGTTTTAGAAAAATCAATACTATTTTTAGCTATTCGTGGTGGGGTACCTGTTTTTAAGCGAATTATTTTAAAACCATATTTTTTTAAATTGTCACTTAGATAATTACTTGGTTTTTCCCCGTGAGGACCTTCTCTTGTTCTGGTATCACCGATTAAAATATCTGATTTTAAATAAGTTCCTGTCGTTAAAATGACAATTTTAGCAAATATTTTTTCACCAGTTTCTGTAATGACACCTTTAATTTGATTATTTTCGATAATTAAATCTTCGATGATTGCTTCTTTAAGATCAAGATTATCTTGTGATTTTAATACTTTTAACATTTCTTTCGGATAAGTTATTTTATCAGCTTGGGCTCTTAGTGCTCTGACTGCTGGTCCTTTAGCATAGTTTAACATTTTAATTTGTAATAAACTTTTATCAGTAACTTTGCCCATTATTCCTCCTAGGGCATCGATTTCTCTTACCACAATGCCTTTAGCTGAACCGCCGATTGAAGGATTACATGGCATCGTAGCAATATTTTCAATTCTTCCGGTCACTAATAAAGTTTGATGATTTTTTTTAGCTGCAGCTACCGCAGCTTCACAACCAGCATGACCACCACCAACAACAATTATTTCATATTCCATAAATTTCACCTACTTTCCTAAACAAAATTGACTAAATAATTGATCGATTAATTCATCTTCATATGTTTCACCGATAATGCTACCTAATAATTCCCAAATATGTTTTAAATCGATTTCCAAAATATCGATTGGTAAATTATTTTCTAAACCTTTTTTGATATCGATAAGAGAATTAAGAGCTTGATGTAAGAGTGATAAAGAACGGGCATTGGTCAAATAAGTTAAATCGGAAGTTGTAATTTGATCAAAATTAAATATCTGTTTAATTTTTGCTTTTAAATCATCGATACCAAAATTAGTTAAAGCACTTATGTAAATAATTTTATCTTTATCTAGTTTTTCAATATTAATATGACTTTCTAAATCATTTTTATTAATTACAATTAAATAATTTTTCGTTTTTATTTTTTCTAATAATTCTAAATCTTCATTAGTTAATTTCTCATTATTATTAAGTAGTAAAATAACTAAATCTGCTTTTTCAATTAAATCGATACTTTTATTGACGCCAATGCTTTCTACTAAATCATTTGTCGCTCTAATACCAGCAGTATCAATAATATTTAATATTATTCCATCGATACTTATTGTACCTTCAACACAATCACGAGTAGTACCTGCAATATCCGTAACAATGGCTTTTTCCGTTTCTAATAAACAATTTAACAAACTACTTTTTCCCACATTAGGACGACCAATTAAAGCAACATTTATCCCTTCTTTAACAATTTTGCCATTTTCGCTTTTATTAAGAATTTCTTTAATTTTAGTTTCAATATTAATTAATCTATCATGCAACATATCATTGGTCATTTCTTCAATATCTTCATATTCAGGATAATCAATATTAACTTCAATATTGGCTAGTATTTCAATAATTTGTTGTCTTAAATCTTTAATTAAATTAGAGGTTTTACCACTTACTTGATTAATAGCTAAATTTCTTGCCGTTTCTGTTTTAGAATTAATTAAATCCATAATTCCTTCAGCTTCAATTAAATCAATTCGGCCATTTAAAAAAGCTCTTTTGGTAAATTCTCCTGGTTCAGCTAAACGGCAACCATTAGTTAATAATAATTCTAAAACTTTATTAGTAGTGGCAATACCGCCATGACAATTTATTTCCACAACATCTTCTTTTGTAAATGTTTTTGGAGCCAACATAACTGAAATTAAAACTTCGTCAATTATCTTATCTTCATCGACAATAAAATCATAATGAATGGTATGCGTTAAAGCTGTGGATAATTTTTTATTTTTAGTTATTTTATTTACGATATCGATAGCTTCATCCCCACTAACGCGAATAATTGAAATGGCGCCCACTCCTAAAGCTGTGGAAATAGCGGCAATTGTATCATTCATGTTTTTCCTCCTTTTTTAATCCAATATATTTATATAATTCTTTTGGTTCTTTAAAAATTTCCATTGAACAATATTTATCAATAAAACAGACTAACCAACTCTCATAATAAAATGGGGGAATAAAATTTAAAGGAAACATATGTCTTTTAATAATATTTTCAACCTTTTTATCCATTAAATCGGGAAATAGTTTTTTAGAGTTTTCTAAAGCTTCATTAGCATGAATAAAACCATGAGATTTTAATAATGGTTTTTTCTCTTTATCTAATTGCCAATCTTTATAATAAAAATCATGTAATAAACCACCAATAGCAGCCGCTTGATAATCAAGACCTAATTTTTTAGCTAAATAATAAGCGTTGATGGAAACCATTAGACTATGACCATAAACTGAACGATGTTCATGATGATTATAAAATTTACGATTGATAAATTGTTGATTAGTAATAATCGGTTTAATGATATCAATATATTCTTTGTCTATTTTATTTAAAATATTAACTGGTAAAAATTCATAAGACATATTATTTCCCCTTTCCACCACTGTATTTTACAACATCTTAAATAATTTATCAAGAAAAAAAGACATTTAGTCTTTAAATTTAACAACTGTATAGCGATTAGGATCTTCACCATAACTAATTGATTCTAATTCAGGAAATTCACTAACAATTGAATGCACTTTTCTTCTTTCATAAGAATTCATGGGATCTAATTTAACTTCGACTTTAGTTTTTAAAACCTCATGACATATTTTCTTTACTTCGCGTTCTAAATTTTTTAATCTTTTATTTTTATAATTTCCTACATCAACGATAATTCTTAAACCAAATTTAGTTAATTCATTCATAGATTGTCTTAAAATAATTTGAATTGCGTTTAAGGTTTTACCATCTTTACCAATCATTATTTTATTATTATCGGTAACTAATAAAACATTAATATTTTCATTTTCAATTTTTATTTCAGAATTAATTTCAATATTCATTTTTTTAGCTAATTCATTAATAAATTGGCGAATTTCTTTAATAATTTCATCTTTAGTCATCGCTTCAATAATATATTTTTTTCCTTTAAATAAGCCTGTTTCTTCTGTTTCAAAAGTATACAATTCATCTTCATTAACATTTAATTGTTCTAAACATTCTTTTTTTAAAACTTCTAAGTTTTTTCCTTCAAATCTATGCAATGTGTTCATTTTTTTTACTCCTTTTAGCAATTAAATTTTGAACAATAGTGAAACTACTATTGACAATCCAGTATAAGGCAATTCCTGTGGAAATAGTAAATGAAGCAATAGAAATCATCACTATACTTATATTCATCATCATTTTCATTTGTTTAGCTTGTTCACCTGATGGATTCATCGTCGTGTTAAGTTTAAATGAAAAATAAGTGGCAAGAATTACTAAAGCAACGAAAATTAGATAATAATATTGTCCGTGTTGGAAAGCTGTTAATGGGGTAATACCTAAATTTATACCAAAGAAATTTTCTTCTAAGACAACTGGTAAACGATATAAGGCTTCGTAAAAAGCGAAAAATAAAGGTATTTGAATTAAAGCATATAAACAGCCAGACATTGGATTAATATTGTATTGTTTATATATTGCCATCATTTCTTGAGCTTTTAACATTTGTGATTGTTGGTCATTCCGATTACGATATTTTAATTCAAGTTTATCTAATTTACTTTTAGCCGCATTTAGATTTTCTGACTGCATCGCCGTTTTTTGAGTTAATGGATATAAAACTAAACGAATTAAAATTGTAACGATAATGATTGCCCAACCATAGTTTTGAGTAAACATGCCAATTTTGGTAATTAACCAAGCTAAAGTTTTTACAAATAATGTTGTCCATAGGCCTTCGTCGCCCGAAAAAACATTAAATTCAGAACAAACGGCAACATCCGATAAATCGAAATTTTCATTTAATTCAGCTAGCTTTTGATCATATTCTTCTTGGGAAATAGTCGAATCATTTAGCTGATTATCTAAATCTATTTTATATTTTTCTTTTAATTCATTAAATTGTCTTTCGGTTTCTTCTGTTTTACACAAGATATTTTCGACAACTCGTTGACCAGTGGAATCAATAATAACTGGTTCATTGTTATAAGTCTTATATTGAGTACATCCTGTTAATAGGAATAATAAAGCTGCTACTAATAATAGTTTTTTTCTTTTATTCATCTCTTTTCTCCTTTATCAATTCTAATTTTTTTAATACTAAATTTAAATCTTGTTCCATTTCATGATAAGATTTATTTAAAATATTACTATTTACTATTATAATACAATTAAAGGATTTTTGGTAGTCTTTTTTAGCAACAATATGTTTTAATTGCCTTTTTATTTTATTTCTAACAACTGCGGAACCAATTTTTTTTCCCACTGAAAAACCAAACCGATAATTATTACTATTACTCTTTTCAATATATAAAATATACTCTTTATATTTATATGGTCGATTATTTTTAATTATTCTTTGAAAATCAATATTATTTTTTACAATATGTTCTTTATTCACAATCATCACCTAATCCTATGAAAAAACCACTGTTTAGACAGTGGTGTATTAATGAGCTAAAACTTTACGGCCTTTTTTACGACGATTACTTACTATTTTAGACTTAGTACGTGCTAAGAAACCCATTTTTTTACTTCTTTTACGATTATTTGGTTGATAAGTTCTTTTCATTATAATCCACCTCCAATAATTTTTGCCAATTGCTTTATTAATTATATAGATAAAAGTTATTTTTGTCAAATATTTTTTAATTAAAACAGAAATTAATAATTATTATGTCATAACATTATCGACTAAACATTAACACAAACTTGATGAAATAATTTATTTTTCCACATTTTTAAAAGTTATCCACATTTTTATTAACATATGTGGATAAAATTATTAACATTTTTTAGACAAAGTTGATAAAGTTATCCACAAAAAAGTGGATAACTACTATTTTTTAATAAATAAAAGTAATTTTCCCTGTGGATTTTTATTTTTTTTTAATATTTTTCCACATTTTTGTAGCGTTTTTTAAGAAAATAAGGTAGAATATATATGAAACAAAGTGGGTGATATTGTGGATATAAATAGTATATGGAATTCTTTTTTAGAAAAAATTCAAAATAGTTTAACGCCAGTATTATATGATATGTGGTTTTCAGAAACAAAATTAATTGAACTTACTGAAGAATATGCTAAAATATTAGTACCAATGTCACTTCATAAAAAACATTTAAGAGAAAACTACATTGATTTAATTGATAAAACTTTTACTGAAGTAACTGGTTCAATCTTTAAATTTGAATTTGTAACAGAAGATGATTTAAATAATGAAACCATTATTGATATCGATGAAATTGGTGTTCCAGAAAATGCTACTTTTCAATCAAACCTTGACCCTAAATATACTTTTGAAAACTTTATTTCCGGAGCTAGTAATAAATTTGCTAAAGCTACAGCTTTAGCTGTTGCAGAACAGCCAGGAAGTATGTATAATCCATTATTTATATATGGAAAAAGTGGACTAGGTAAAACTCACTTAATGCATGCCATCGGTAATTATATAAAAGAAAATAGTCGCAAAAAAGTATTATATGTAACAACAGATACTTTCGTCAATGATTTTTTAAAAATTTACCGTAAAAATGAAAATGATAGCAATTTTGAAACAATTGATACTTTTAAAGAAAAATATCGAAATGTTGATGTTTTAATGATCGATGATATCCAATATTTAGAAATTGCTCATAAAACGCAACAAGAATTCTTTAATACTTTTAATGATTTATATACAAATAATAAACAAATTGTCATTGCCTCTGATCGATCACCAGATGATTTAAAAAAATTAGAAGAAAGATTAAGAACTCGATTTGTTTGGGGATTGATTGTCGATATTCTTCCACCTGATTATCAATTAAGAATGAATATTATTGATAATAAAATCGATGGAAATAACATGAATACTTTTTTTCCACAGGATGTCAAAGAATATATTGCCAACAATTGCACTAGTGATATTCGCAAACTAGAAGGAGCCATTACGCGAATTATCGCTTATGCCACAATCATGAATGGTTCCGATATTACATTAGATTTAGCTATGGATGCTTTAAAAGATTATTTTGGAACAACAACTATTTCAAAAAATAAAATTGAACAAGTTCAACAAATTATTGCTAATAATTATAATATTAGTATTGAAGATTTAAAAGGTAAAAGAAAATCTAATGATATCACAATTCCAAGACAAATTGCTATGTATATTTGCCGAGTCTATTTGAAAGAATCACTTCCCCGTATCGGATCAGAATTTGGGGGAAAAGATCATACTACAGTCATGCATGCAGTCAACAAAATAAAAAAAGAAGTAGAAAATAATGATGAACTTAATATTGAAATTAACAAAGTTCTTAATCAATTACCGTGGATAACTAAATAAAATCCCCATATTATCCACTATGGGAAATAATAGTAAATACAATCTTTTATTAAAGTTTTCCACATTATCCACATCGATAATAATAACAATATATATATTTATAAAAAAAGGAGCTGAATTTATGAATTTTAAAATAAAAAAAGAAAATTTGATGAAACATTTAAATTTTGTTATTAAAGGTATATCAAATAAAAACATTAGACCAATATTAAATTGTATAAAATTTGAATTAAAACCGGAAGGTTTATATTTATCAAGTACAGATAATGATATTGCAATTAGAACTTTTATTACTAATAAAGAAATAGAAGAAGATTATAACTGTGGAAAATTTGCTGTATCAGGAAAATATATTTATGATATTATTAGAAAATTACCTAATGAAATTATTACAATCGAAGAAGTAATGGATTCTAAAATATACATTTCCACAACTAATATTTCCTTTTCTCTTAATTGCAATAATGTTGAAGAATTTCCTAATTTAGAATTAGAAGAAAGTAAAACGCCAATTATCTTAAGTAATAAAGTTTTAAAAAATATATTTAATCAAACCGCTTTTGCTGCTTCGACGCAAGAATCACGACCAGCGATTACTGGTATTAATTTTAAAATCAATAAAAATATCTTAGAGTGTACAGCTACTGATTCTTATCGTTTAGCTAAAAAAATTATTAATTTAAATCAAAATATTGAAGATGATGTTAATATTATTATTCCGACTAAAAATTTAATTGAATTATCGCGGATGTTTAATGATGAAGAAGAAATGGTTGAAATTCATATTTTTAACAATAAAATAATCTTTAAATTTGGTACTATTATAATGTTATCACGGTTGATAAATGGTAATTATCCGGATGTTTCTAAGTTAATTCCTACCGAATTTTTATTAAAAATTACAGTATCAACTAGTGAGTTTTATGCTTTACTTGATCGAGTATCACTTTTTTCCACAGAAGAGGAAAAAAATACGATTAAATTAGAATGTAATGATAACATGATGGTTGTTTCATCAAATATTCCAGAAATAGGAAATGTTGTGGAAAAGTTAGAAATCGAAAAAAATAATCAAGAAAATATAAAAATAGCTTTTTCTTCTAAATATATGATGGATGCTATTAAAGTATTGGATTGTGAAAAAATCGAACTTGCTTTTAATGGTGAAATTAAACCAATTATTATCAAAAATCCTGAGGATGAAAATTTAATTCAATTAATTGTTCCAATCAAAACTTATTAAAAATGCAAAAAAATGCATTTTTTTTATATTTTCGACAAAATTCGACAAATTTCGACAATATATCTGTGATATAAGAGTAATGCCATTTTTATTTGGTCAGGGAGGGAGGTAAATTGATGTTTGATGAATATTATATTAATGATGATACATTATTGATTGTACCATTTGGAAAAAATAAATCTAAAATATACGATATAAATGGAACTTATATTGTAAAAAAGTCAGTATTTGAAATTGTCGATATTAGTTGTCAATATTATGGCAGTAGTTATTCTGGTAGATATATTGGTGCTAAAAATTTATTAGATATGGATTATAAATTACCAATAATTGTCGATGAAGTCAAAGAAACAGTTATTTTTCCAACTTGTTCACCTAAATCAGATAGTTGTTGTTGGTTATGTGTGAATAATATCGATAATTATGAAAAATTAAAGAAAAATTCTAAAGTTAAATTTGTTAATGGCTTAACTTGTGAACTTAAAATATCGCTTAATTCTTTAGAAAATCAAATAATGCGAGCAACGATGTTATTAATGCGATTAAAAAGAAGAAAAAATAGTCCTAAAAAAAGTGTAATAAAATAGGTAATTTGCCTATTTTATTTGTTTTTAGGGACTATTTTATGATATAATATATATGTGAGTAAGGGTGTACATAAATAGGTTAAAACCGAAAATAGTGCCATTTTATGCAAAAAAAGAGGTGGATATATGTATTTAGAAAAGTTAATGTTGCAAAATTTTCGGAATTATACTTCGTTAAATATGCATTTAAATAAAAATGTCAATATTATTTATGGCAACAATGCTCAAGGAAAAACTAATTTATTAGAAAGTATTTATGTATTAGGGCTTACTAAATCGCATTTATCACAATTAGATAATCATTTAATTCAAACTGGCAAAGAATTTTGTAAATTAAAAGCGATTGTTAAAAAAGATAAAATTAAAACCAAATATGAAATTGATTATACTTTAGAACAAAAAAGTCTAAAAATAGATAATCAAGAAATAAAAAAAATAACGGATTATATTAATAATAGCTTAAATATTATCATTTTTTATCCGGAAGATTTAGAAATAATTAAAGGTTCACCAAATAATCGCCGTAATTTTTTAAATTTAGAATTAAGTCAATTATCGAATAATTATTTAAAATTACTTAATGAATTTAATAAATTATTGAAAATTAGAAACGAATATTTAAAAAAAATGAGTAAAAATGAACAATATGATAAAACTTATTTTCAGATAATTACCAATTATTTTGTCGATAAATCTTTAATAATTTATAAAATGCGAAAAAAATTTGTCGAAAAGTTAAATGAAAATTGTGGAAAAATATTTTTTGAAATAACTAAAATAAATGATTTTCATCTACAATATGTTCCTAATTTTATTGAAGATGATAATAATTTTAAAGAAAAAATGTTAGAAAAATTAAATAAAAATTTAAATAAAGAGATAAAATTCGGGAGTACTTTATATGGACCACATCGTGATGAACTAGAATTTTTTTTAGGCGATAAAAATCTAAAAATATATGGTTCTCAAGGGCAAAAAAGATTGGCAATTTTAGCTACTAAACTATCAGAAATCGATATTTTTAAACAATTTAAAGGAACTAGTCCAATTTTACTTTTAGATGATGTATTTAGTGAGTTAGATGATATCAAAAAAAATAATATTATCAAATATTTATCTAGTGATATTCAGGTAATTATTACAACAACAGAATTAAAAAAAATTAATAAAAAAAAGTTTTCATCAGTTAGCGTATTTAAAATTAAAAATGGTGAAATAGTAAAAACAGAAGAGGTGGAAAAAAATGAAAGAAAATCATTATGATGCTTCAGATATTCAAGTTTTAGAAGGATTAGAAGCTGTTCGGAAACGTCCTGGGATGTATATTGGTACAACTAGTTCCCAAGGTTTACATCATTTAGTCTGGGAAATAGTCGACAATTCTATTGATGAGGCCTTAGCTGGTTATTGTGATGATATTGAAATTATTATTAATAAAGATAATTCCGTAACAGTTAAAGATGATGGTCGAGGAATTCCAACCGGGATTCATCCTAAAACAGGAATATCGACAGTCGAAACAGTTTATACTGTGTTACATGCTGGGGGTAAATTTGGCGGTGGCGGCTATAAAGTATCTGGTGGATTACATGGTGTTGGGGCTTCAGTAGTTAATGCTTTAAGTAGTTGGGTAGAAGTCAAAGTCTATCAAAATAGTAATGTTTATCAAATTAGATTTGAAAATGGTGGTCATACAGTTGAACCTTTAAAAATAATCGATAAATGTTCACCTGATCGTACGGGAACGACGGTAACTTTTAAACCTGATCCAGAAATATTTAAAGAAACAACTATCTTTGATTATGAAATATTAAAAGTAAGGGTTAGAGAATTAGCTTTTTTAAATAAAGGATTAAGAATTATTTTAATCGATGATCGTGATCCTTTAAATATTAAAAAGGAAGAATTTGTTTATGAAGGTGGTATTAGTGAATATGTCAAAATGTTAAATGAAAATAAAACCCCAATTCATGAACAAATAATTCATGTCATGGGTTCAGTTGACGATATATCAATCGAAGTTGCTATGCAATATAATGATGGCTATACAGCTAATGTTTATTCATTTACTAATAATATTAATACTCGTGAAGGTGGAACTCATGAAGATGGCGTAAAAAGAGCTCTAACTAGAATTATTAATAATTATGCTAAAACAAATAAATTTTTAAAAGATAATGATGAACCTTTATCTGGCGATGATGTCCGTGAAGGCTTAACGATGATAATTTCTTGTAAGCATCCGAATCCCCAATTTGAAGGGCAAACTAAAACTAAATTAGGTAATAGTGAAGTAAGAAAAATTGCTGATGATGTTTTTAGTGAGGGTTTTGAAAGATTTTTATTAGAAAATCCTGAAGAAGCTAAATTAATAATTGAAAAAGCGATGACCGCTGCTCGTGCTCGCGTAGCTGCTAAAAGAGCTCGTGAATTAACAAGAAGAAAAGGTGCTTTAGACGCAATTAATCAGTGGGGTAAACTAACTGATTGTACTAGTAAAGATGCTAGTATTTCGGAAATATTTATCGTCGAAGGAGAATCAGCTGGTGGTTCGGCTAAAGGTGGAAGAGACCCAAAAACACAAGCTGTTTTACCTCTTCGTGGTAAGATTTTAAATGTCGAAAAAGCACGGTTAGATCGAATTTTGGGAAATGAAGAAATTAGAAGTATGATAACAGCTTTTGGTACCGGTATTGGCGATGAGTTTGACATTACAAAATTAAGATATCATAAAATTATAATTATGACTGATGCCGATGTCGATGGTGAACATATTAGAATCTTATTATTGACTTTATTTTATCGCTTTTTTAGACCAATTATTGAAGGTGGATATGTTTATGCAGCCCAACCGCCATTATATAATATCAAACATGGCAAAACGACAAAATATGTTTTAAATCAAGAAGAAAGAGATGAATATATAAAAAAACTATTGGAGCAAAATCCTAATATCAAATATGAAGTTAGTCGAAATAAAGGATTAGGTGAGATGGATGCTCATGAATTATGTGATACAACGATGAATATTGAAAATAGAACACTTATCCAAATTACAATTGACGATGCTATTATGGCTGATCAAGCATTTGCCACATTAATGGGTGAAGAAGTAGAACCAAGAAGAAAATTTATTGAGGAAAATGCAACATATGCTGAAAATTTGGATATTTAAGGTGGTGAATTATGGATAGATTAGAAAAAAGAAATATAGTAGATGAAGTAAGACAATCTTTTATTGATTATTCGATGAGTGTTATTGTTTCACGGGCTTTACCGGATTTAAGAGATGGTTTAAAACCTGTTCATAGACGTATATTATACACAATGTATGAAGACAATTTAACACCCGATAAGCCATTTAGGAAAAGTGCAACTACGGTTGGTGCTGTTTTAGGTCGTTATCATCCGCATGGTGACTCCTCAGTTTATGATGCGATGGTTAGAATGGCTCAAGATTTTAGTTATCGTTATGTTTTAGTTGAAGGTCATGGTAATTTCGGTTCGATCGATGGTGATGGAGCAGCTGCTTATCGTTATACGGAAGCTCGTCTTTCTAAATTATCACTTGAATTATTAAGAGATATAAATAAAAATACGATTGATTTTACTCCTAATTTTGACAATACAACAAAAGAACCAGTTGTTCTACCTAGTAGATTTCCTAATATTTTAGTAAGTGGAACAATGGGAATCGCTGTTGGTATGGCCACTAATATCCCACCGCATAATTTGGGTGAGGTAATTGATGGTTGTGTTGCTTATATTGACAATAATGATATAACTGTTTCTGAATTAATGCAGTATATTAAAGGTCCAGATTTTCCAACAGCAGCAACTATTTTGGGCAATAATGGTATTAAAAAAGCTTATGAAACTGGTCGTGGGACAATTACTATTCGTAGTAAAGTCGAAATTGTGGAAAATAACAATAAAAATCAAATTATTATTACAGAATTACCTTATCAAGTTAATAAAAAAGCTTTACAAGAGCGGATTGGTGAATTAGTTCGGGAAAAAATAATCGACGGCATTAGTGATCTTCATGATGAAAGTAATTTAAAAAATGGTATTAGATTAGTTGTCACTTTGAAAAAAGAGGCTAATGCTAATGTTGTTTTAAATAATTTGTTTAAACATACTCAATTACAAACTACTTTTGGAATAATTTTATTGATGTTAGATGAAGGTCGTCCTAAAATTTTAAATTTAAAAGAAATTATTTCTAAATATATCGATTATCAAAAAATAATTATTATTAGAAGAACTAAATTTGATTTAGATAAAGCTGAAAAAAGAGTTCATATTTTAGAAGGTTATAAAATCGCTTTAGATAACATCGATGAAGTAATTAAAATTATTAGAAATGCGGAAAGTGATGTTATCGCAAAACAGGAATTGATGAATCGTTTTGGTTTATCTGATATTCAATCTGATGCTATTTTAGAAATGAAGTTAAGAAGATTAACTGGATTAGAAAGAAATAAAATTGAAGAAGAATTAAAAGAATTGTTAAGTTTAATTGAAGAATTGAGAGCTATTTTAGAAAGTGATGAGAAAATTTATAATATTATTAAAGAAGAATTATTAGCAATTAAAGAAAAATATGGTGATGAAAGAAGAACTAATATTGATATGACTGCCATTGAGTATATTGAAGATGAATCTTTAATTCCTGTTGAAGATATTGTTATTACTTTAACTAATAAAGGTTATATTAAGCGAATGACTACTGATACCTATAAAACCCAAAATCGTGGGGGAGTGGGAATTAAAGGTATGGCAACTAATGAAGATGATTTTGTTGAAAATATTATTTCTATGACTACTCATGATTATTTATTGTTCTTCACTAATAAGGGTAAGGTATATCGAATAAAGGGTTATGAAGTACCTTTATATAGTCGTCAATCTAAAGGATTACCAATTATTAATTTGTTGTCTTTGGATAAAGATGAATCAGTAAAAGTTATGCTGAAAGTTAGTAATGAAGAAAAAGATAAATATATTGTATTTTGTACACAAAAAGGACTAGTTAAAAGAACAGATTTAAGTGAATTTGAAAATATCAGAACAAATGGTAAAATCGCTATTACTTTAAAAGATGATGATGAGTTAATTTCTGTTAAGAAAACTAATGGTGAAAATGAGATAATAATTGCTTCTTCTAATGGTAGAATGATTCGATTTAATGAAAATGAAATTAGAGTAATGGGACGTACTGCTTCTGGTGTTCGTGGTATTGATATTGGCGATGGTGTAGCAGTAGGATGTGAAATTGCTGAAAAAGGTCAGAAGATTTTAGTTGTAACAGAAAAAGGTTATGGTAAAAAAACTGATGTTGAAGAATATCGTATGACTCATAGAGGTAGTAAAGGTGTTAAAGGATTAAATGTTACTGAAAAAAATGGTAATATTGTATCATTTAAAACTGTTCATGATGATGAAGATTTGATGATTATTACTAATAGTGGTGTTATTATAAGATTGCCAATTGAACAAGTTTCTTCAACTGGTCGTATTGCCCAAGGTGTACGATTGATTAATTTGAAGGATGATCAAAAAGTTTCTACTGTTGCAATGATTGAAAAAGAAAAAGAAAGTCTAATTGAAAATGAAGAATCTAGTGATAATGACTAGATTCTTTTTTAATTTTTAAAATTGTAATGAAATATTTTTTTAATATTGAAAATTATGTTAAAAATTATATTCAATTTTTAAAAATGGTAAGAAGATTTTTTGATTTCAACAAGTTATCCACAGTATAATCGGAGTTTTAAAGAGGTTGCATAATTTCTTATAGAAATTATGCTTTTTCCCATTAATTTATTAATGGGAAAAAGCCCGTATAACTAATGTTTCACGTGGAACTATAAATAACTAATGTTTCACGTGGAACTATAAATAACTAAT
>CALVVP010000081.1 GCA_944363895.1 uncultured Bacilli bacterium
ACACCAGCTACTAGTACTATTTTGATTAAGGTAATAAATATCGGCAATATCGATAACATCTTGTTCTAATATTGCTTGATATTTTATATTATTTCGACATCGATCGATAGTCATCATTAATTCTGCATCAGTAAAATCATAATTGTTAATAATCTTAATATTATTTTTTAACTTTTCGATTTGTTCAATATAGTTATTGGCATCGATTTTATAACTTAAAATTTTATAATTATGATATTCCAAATATAACATTAAAAGTAAAACTAAAAGCAAAAGAAAATAACCAATTTTTAAAAATACTCGCATGTTAAATCACTCCTTAATAATCCATCTATATTTTTTTATTAGTCGAGATAAATACATTATCCAAATCTTCTTTAATCAATTCATTGGGTAAAACATTTTTTAAATAATAATTAAATTCGCGATTAGTTATTTTCTGATAACCATCGGATAATAATTTTAAAAACATAGTTTCTTTTTTCAAAAACTGACGATAAGTTAAATCTAATAAATAGTAATCTTGACCATTATAAACTAAAACAAAACGATGGGAAAAGGAAAAACCTAAATCTTTTGTATCGATGATATGCGCTAAAAGATGATAATCTAATAAATTTTGGTATAAATAACTACTATAAACAAGACACATACGGTCTATATCTAAACCACTTAATTCTGTTTTCGTTTTTAAAATCGCTTTTTTAATATATTCTTCATAATCGATATTTTTTATATTAAGCATTCTCTTATATAAACTCATAAAAAGTCTCCTTTTATTTATTATATCATCGATAAATTAAAAATGTATTAAAATTATAAAAATTACTCATAATAATAAAAAAGTGGGTGAGAAAATGGACCAAAATTTAGATAAAATAATTAATTATATTAAAACATTAAATGGTAACAGTACGGATATTAATGTGCGATATTTTAATATTCATAATCAAAAAGTGGCTTTTATGTTTTTAGAAAGTGTCGCTAATGATGATAAAATTAGTAATTTTTTAGGCAAAAGCTTAAGTATTAGTGTAAGAAGTAAAAAAAATCTATTTGAAAATTTATTTGACAGTATTAATAATACGATTCCGAATAGTAAAGTAAAAATAATTGATAACTACGACGATATTTTTTATCATCTAGCTAGTGGTTTCACCTGTGTTTTTGTCGACGGGTATAATAAAGCAATCACTATCGAAACCAAAGCATTACTAGACCGAAGTATTACTGAAGCAACTAGTGAACCAGTTTTAAAAGGACCGAAAGATTGTTTTATTGAAAATATCTTAGCTAACATGGGGTTAATTAGAAAAAGGGTTAAAGATCCTAATCTTTATTTTGAGGAAACTAAAGTTGGAAGAAGAACCAAAACCAAAGTAGTAATTGGCTATATTAAAGATATTGCTGATGAAGAAAAAGTAAAATTATTAAAGCAAAAATTAGCAAAAATCGATATTGATGGTATTATCGATTCTAATTATATTAAAGAATTATTAACGGATAAACAAAAATCATTTTTACCAAGAGTAATATCAACAGAACGACCTGATTTAACAGCGATGGGATTGTTAGATGGTAAAATAGCTATTATCGTTGAAAATACCCCTTATGTTTTGTTACTACCAACGGTGTTTGCTGATTTTTTTAAATCACCTGAAGACTATTATACCAAACCTTTTAATGCTTCTTTTACAAGGATTTTAAGATATATTGCTTTCTTTATTGCCATTTTAGTTCCTTCTTTTTATATTGCCGTCACGACATTTAATATGGAAATAGTCCCCAGTTCTTTATTAATATCGTTTTCGATTCAAAGGGAAAGTGTCCCCTTTCCGACGATTGTCGAAGTTTTAATTTTAGTAATTGCTTATGAAATATTAAGAGAAGCTGATACTAGAAAACCGCAAATTATGGGAGCATCAATTAGTATTGTCGGAGCTTTAATTTTAGGAGAAGCCGCTGTTTCAGCTGGTGTTATATCACCGATTGTTGTTATTGTTATTTCAATTTCTGCGGTATCAGGAATGGGGTTTAATGACCCTGATATCACCAATGCCATTAGAACTTGGCGGATTTTATTTATGATTGCTGCATGTCTATTTGGAATTGTCGGAATCGTTATTTTATTCATTATTTTTATTACTAAATTAAATAGTCTTGAAGTATTAGGAACTCCTTATCTAGCCCCTTTATCACCATTTAGTTTAAAAGATTTTAAAAATTTTTTAACTAGATTCCCGCAACAAAAAATCAAAACTAGACCGACTTACTTTAATAAAAAAAATATCAATAGAATAGGAAGTGACGAATGAAAAAATTATTAATTGTTCCTTTAATATTATTATTGACTGGGTGTTGGAATTACCGGGAATTAAACCAATTAGCCATAACAACAGGAATTGCTGTCGATAAAGAAAATGATAATTATAAAATAACAATTATGATTGCTAATTCTAAAAAAAACAGTGGTTCTGATGGTAGTATCACACCTTCGGCCGCTGTTTATAATGGAACTGGGAATACGATTTATGAAGCATTTAAAGATACTTCTTTAAGTGTTTCTAAACAAATCTATTTAAGTCATATCGATGTCTTGGTATTATCTGAAGAAATAGCTAAAAATAATCTAACTGATGTCATTGATTTTTTATTTCGTTATCCGCAAACAAGAAATAATTTTTATTTAGTTTTAGCTAAAGATAAAAAAGCTAGTGAGATATTAAAAGTTACGACCCCTTTAGAAACTTTTCCATCGCAAAATTTAGCCAAAAATTTAGAGATAACCGATAAACTTCAAGGATATACTTATACTGTTGATTTTACGGATTTTACTAAATCACTCGTTTCGGAAGGAATCAATCCCGTTTTACCATCAGTTACCCTTATTGGTGATACCAGTGAAGGAAACAAAGAAGAAAATGTCGAACAAAATGAACCTTCAACTTATTTAAAATTAGATATGTTAGGATTATTTAAAAATGATAAATTTGTCGCTTGGGCTAATCCCAATCAAAGCAAAGGCATCAATATCATCAATAATAAAGTATATATATTAGGTGTGGTGGTGGACTATCAAGATAAAAAAATAGTAACGGAAATAACGGAAATGGAAACCGGTTTTAAAGTGGAAGATAATAAAGTAAAAATAACCATCGATACAACTGGGGCGATTCAAGAAATAAATGCTGATATCAATTTATATGATCCGCAAACAATCGAAGATATCAAAAAAGCGGATATTGAAAAAATTAAAGAATATGTTAATGAAGCCATTAATTTAGCCAAAATAAATAAAACCGATATTTTCGGTTTTGGAAATTATGTTTATAAAAATAATCCCCAAAAATGGGAAGAAATTAAAGATAAGTGGGATGATGAAATATTTCCTAATTTAGAAATTGAAATCGAAGTCAATTTAAAACTGCAAGCTAAAGGTTCAATTAACAATATTGTCGAGGTGAGAGAATGAAAGTAACTAATTCAGAATATGCTTGTCTATCTTCATTTTTAATTAGATCACTATTTTTTGGACCAGCTATTTATAGTATTCTCCATTTTGCTTTACAAGATGGTTGGATAAGTATCATTATTTCATTTATCTTAAGTTTTATTCCTTTATTTATCTATTATAAATTATTAAATCATAATCCTGATGATAATATCGTTAGTTTAAATAATAAACTAGGAATAATAGGAAAAATTATTAATGTCATTTTAACTTTATTTGTTATTTTTCATGCTAGTATGATTTTATGGAATTTAACTAATTTTATCAATTCGCAATTTTTATTTCAAACACCATTAATCGTAATTGCCATTATTTTAGCCATCGGTATATTTTATGTTAGTATTAAAAATCTAACGACGATTGCTAGAACAGGAACTGTTTTCTTTGTTATCAGTACCATCCTATTTTTTATAGCTGCTTTATCCTTAATAAAGGAGTTTGATGTAAATGGACTTAAACCTATTTTTAATTCTGGTTTTTTACCGATTTTAAAAGGAAGTTTTTCATCTCTAGGACTTAATATCTTTCCTTTATTTATAATTTTAATTATACCGAAAAATAGTATTAAAAATAACGATAAAATGTTAAAATCTTTTTTTAAAGTTTATATATTTAGATACTTATGTATGTTATCAGTAATAGTTATATGTGTCGCTATTTTAGGAATTGAACTAACTAATCTTTATCAATATCCCGAATATCACATTTTAAAAACAATTAATATTGCTAATTTCTTTCAACGGGTCGAATCAGTTTTATCAGTTCAATGGATTTTTGAATCGGTTATGGCGATTGCTTTATGTCTTTACTATGTTAAAGAAAGTTTAACCAAAACATTCAATTTTAAAAACAAATTTAATTTAATCAATATTATTTCTCTTATCGGTATTTTAATTATTGCAAACTATATTTTTAGCAGCAATACTGTTGCCGAAACTTTTTATAAAAATATTTATCCCTTTTTAACATCGATTTTTTTCTTAATTATTCCTTTAATTATTTTAATAACAATTAAAGTTAAAAAAACATAATTATTCTAATTTTCTAGCGATATAATAACCGATGACTAATAAAATAAGCGCAACTATGGTTTCTAAAAGACTGTAGTTGTTTTTAAATGTTGCAAAAAATAAAATTAAAACAGAACTTAAAGTAAAACCTAAAATACTTAAATACATATATTCTTTTTGATGATTAAATAAATAAGTCATCAACCTTGATAAAATAATAATACATAAAATAATACCTAACAAATAAGGAATTATTTTAAATATATTAATTAATATTGCTTGCATATTAGTTAAAGAACCTAAAAAAGATAAAAGTAAATCATAACAACCTAAAAGCATCATAACCGCGGTTCCACTAATACCGGGAATAATCATCGTTAAAGCATCGATAAAACCAATGATAAAAAATAAAATAAAGTCGAAAAATGGATTAGTTTCGATAAAAAAGTTTTGTTTACCAACTAAAGAAATTAAAAAGACGGTGGAAAAACTTAAAACTAAAACGATAATATGGATAAAATTAATTTTTTTAATCTTAACATTATCGATTAATGAAGGAATTCCTCCCATAATTAAACCAATAAATAAAACAATCGTTGGTAAATAATAATTATTGATAAAGTAAATTACTAAATTACTTGTTAAAGATATCGATAACAAGACACCTAGTCCAAGAGGAAATAAAAACAAAAAATTATTCATAGGATTTTTAAAAAAAGTACTAATCGCTTTGAGCGCTTTTTCATAAATTCCTAAACTAATAGCAATTAAAGCACCACTTACTCCAGGAATTATTTTAGCGATACCCACAATAAATCCTTTAAACAATAAGACTAAAAAATTCATAAATCACCTCAAAAAAAGATGTTGTTATAACATCTTATTCAAAGTAATCTATTTTCATGTTTTTTCTTACTAACTTCATTTTATTTTGGGCATATTGTCTAGCTTTTAATGTTCCTTCTTTTAAAATATTATCGACAATATCTAAGTTTTCTTCATAATACTTTCTTTTTTCTTGGATGGGTTTTAAAAATTCCATCATTTTATCGATTAATTCTTTTTTACAAGCGACACACCCACGACGACCACTTTTGCATTCTTGACAAACTGTATCTAAATTATCTTGATTAACTAACTTATGATAATAATAAACCATGCAAACATCCGGATTAGCTTGATCATCTTTTTTAATCTTATTAGGGTCAGTTACTGCTGACATAATTTTTTGGGAAATTGTCTTTTCATCATCAATTAAATAAATCGCATTCCCTAAGCTTTTACCCATTTTCTCATTACCATCTAATCCTTTAATTCGTTTATTTTCCGTCAATAATTGTTCTGGTTCGACAAAGGTTTCACCATAGATATTGTTGAATTTTCTAACAATCTCACGACATTGTTCTAAAAGCGGTAATTGATCTTCACCAACTGGTACTAAAGCACCATCAAAAACAGTTATATCGGCAGCTTGACTAACGGGATAACCTAAAAATCCATAAGTAACACTTTCACCAGTATTGCCAAACAATTCTTTTTTTTGTTTTATTTCGGCTTTAGTTGTCGGATTACGATAAAGTCTTGCAATCGTCACTAAATTAGAAAAATAGATGGTAACTTCCGCTATTTCGGGAATCATCGATTGAATAAATATCGTCACTTTTTTAGGGTCGATGCCACAAGATAATAAATCAATCGTTAATTCTTTGACATTTTTTCTAACTTTATCGGGATTATTAAAATTATCCGTTAAAGCTTGAACATCAGCTATCTCAATATAAGAATTATATTCATCTTGTAATTTGACCCAATTAGAAACAGCTCCAAAATAATGACCTAAGTGTAAATTTCCGGTTGGTCTAATTCCTGTTAAAATATTTTTCATTTCTCACCTCACTGCTAGTAAATAAATAGCACAAGCAAATTCTTTCGAAAAAAAATTAAAGACAACATTTATTTTATCACAATTTTTAAGTTTTAAATAAATATATTTAGTTATAACCGCACTATTAAATAATTTTTTAATTTCTTCTAATTCAAATTTAGTAAATTCAATATTTTCAGTTTTATCAAGTTCTTCAAATAAATATTTATTAATATTAAGGGAATTATAGATTTTATCGACAGGAATTTTAAATATAGTCAAAGTATCTTCGACTATTTCCCTAAATTTAAGAGTAGGATTATCTATTTTATCGATATTTTTAAAATTACCAACATAATCTAATTTATGACAAATATCTAATATTTTTCTTTTATATCGATAATATAAATTAGTCATACTACCTTTTTTAAAGGTATATAAATTACCTTCTAAACGATTAAATGTCTTCATGGTATCATTATAACCTAAATTAATCATTTTTTTAGTGACATTAGAATCAAACATTAAAAAGGAATCTAATTTATTATTTGGTTCGATATAAGTTATTTTTATTTCTTTGTTGCGAATCTTTTTACGGAAACCAATTGCTCCTAAATCAACAGCAATAATTTCGGTTGCTCCTAAATCGATAGCTAAATTAATGGGTAAATTATCGTAATAACCACCATCAACTAAAGTATCGGTACCAATTTTAGTTGGTTTAAAGACAGGAAAACAAGTCGCGGAAGCTAAAATATATTTTTTTAGTTTATCAGGACGAGTATTTTTTTTAGTAGCATAAACGACATTGCGGGTGGTAATATTATAAGCAACTACTCCAAATTGAATTTTAGAATTATATAATTTATTTGGTCGATAATTATCAGTGATTATTTTTTCTATTTTTTCTGTGCCGATTCCACCATCGATTATTTTATTTAAATAAGTTAAATACATTTCTTGAGAATTATTTATTTTTTTAAAATTATCATATAACATATCATAATTAATATTTTTCCAAAGTTTTAAGCATTTATAGAAATCTTTTTGTACCATCATCATGCCGTTTAAAGCCCCAATGGAAGTACCAGTTACAATCTGATATTTAATCTTTAATTTTTTTAAAGCTTTCCAAACACCCATTTCATAAGCGCCTTTAGCGCCACCACCTGATAAAACAATTGCCAGCATTATTATCACCACTAATTAGCATATACATAAAAATTAATATCTTCATTAAATTCTAATTCTTCGTATTCGATTAAATTTCTAATACCAAATTTATCATTGTAAACTTTGATTTTGTTATCATTGATAAAATAAACATAATCATCGACATAACTAATAGAATCGATTGATTGTGTACTAAATAAATAAATTAAACCTGATTTATCTTGAATATTAATCCGATAGACATCGTATTTATTACCATTTTTTCTGTATAAATAATAATATCCGACTTCATTTCCCACTTTGTCAATTTTTGCATATTGTTCATCAGTATAATCGACAATATTGGTAATGAATTTTTTTTCACTATTAGCTTCAGCTATAGTCATCGTTGACCACTCGCCGTCATAATATCTTATTTCTTGATTGCTAAGTTGGACTACTGATTCATTATGTGGATCGATTTCATATTGAACTGCATTATCTTTATCATATAGATAAATTTTATTATCGACAACACCCTGAATATAACTATCAAAAGAAATGGCCTGATTAGAACTAATAACAATCGTATCTAAAGAAACTAAATCGACAATATTCATTTCATGAAATTGATGATTTTGATTATAATCAGGTACAATATAATATCTATCGACAAATTGACCTAATTCTTGATTATAGATATCTTGACTGAATAAACTAATATTATAAGCTTTAGAGTTAAAATCATCACTGACGATATATACTCCCTTATAATTATTAAAGCTGATATAATGATCTTCGACTAAATTTTCAATATAAATATCTAATCCTTCTCTAACTTCGGTTTCGGTATTATCGACAAATTGATTAGGATTATAATTATCGTTAGCAAATTTATCTAAATTCGCATTATCACCTTGAAGATTAAAATAGTAATTATAAGTATCACCAACTTTACAAATCATATCGATTAAAATTAAATTATCTTTAAAAATTGGTAAAATACATTGATAGTTATCTTGATCATAATATTTAATACTTTCTAATACTTTAGAGGCTTTATTGTAGTTTTGGAAAACTTGAAAAGAAAATGTTGTTTCATCAACGGTAATATTATAAGCATAATTATTATAATTAAAATTAGATGTTTCATTAACTTCAAAAACAGTTGAACCATCAGTTATTTCATAGATATTATCTTGTCCACCACTAAACCAATAAAAAGCAAATTGAATACCTAAATATAATAAAAATAATATTATCAACATAAAAAACAATCTTCGCATATGCACCACCTATTATTTATTATATCTAATTTTTCAATATTTATCAATATATATTTAAACCTATCTTTTAGAAAAAACTAGGTTTTTAATTCACACTCTTTTAACTTTGATGAATATGCTATATTAGAAAATAAATGAAGGGGTGGATTATATGTGTAATAATGTTGAAAACGATTCTTGCAAATGCATTGCTGAAATATTAACCGTTATTAATATTTTACAGCAAAATGCTAGTTGTTGTGGCGATTGCTGCCTAGATACTTGTGACCGTGGCTTTTTAGGTTGTGGTACTACTACTTTTAATTGTAACACAAGACCGATTACTTTATATACTTGTAGTGGTAATGGAACACCATGGACAATGCCAACAACTAAAGACAACATTGACTGTACAACAACACCAGGAAGTTGTTCAAGTGTGTTCCGTGTGGAAAAAATCGATGGTTGCTGTGCTACTTTTAGAGTTTTAGCGCCTAATCCAGATTCTGCACAAGCAGTTACAATACCTTATGTCGCAACAAATTCATTTTTCACAATGAATTTAAACTGTGTATGTAGCTTAAAATGTTTACAAGACACTTTCGTCGAAGGTGTATAAATTTAAAAACAACGAAATCAATCGTTGTTTTTAAATGCAATATCGGTAATATCGCTAATAGGGATTACTTCATTATCCATCGTAATTAACTCATGACGATTTCTGCCAATAATCTTCTTATTTAATGTGCCATTTTTAGTAGTAATAATGACATCAGCTTTATAAACATAACGCGAAGAACCAAATATTTGATTAATTTTTTGATTTATCGTTAAAGAGGAATTAGGTTTAATTGGTTCTTCTTTTTTTTCGCCACGGTCATAATAAATAGTTTCGTTGTTTTTTAGTGGTTTGTCAATTTTGTTAGCAAATACTTTAGGTAACTTTTTATCCATATCAAACACCTCTAGTAAATTATATTATAATAATTTAAAAATATACAATTAAAATAAACTTAACTGACTTGACTCATCTAAACCATCTAAAATATGCATACTACGCATTTTGTCAAGTAAAGTTGATGATATTCGACCGCGTTTTTGTAAATCTTCAATACTTAAGAAAGCACCTTTTTCTCTTTCTTCGACGATTGTTTTAGCTACTGTATCACCAAGGCCATCAATCGTACTAAATGGGGGAATTAAATTACCTTCTTCATCTAAATCAAAGGTGGTAGCTTTACTTTTTAATAAATCGACATTTTTAAATTTCAAACCACGAGCAGTCATTTCTAAAGCTAACTTTAAACATTCTAAAATGCCTGACTCTTTATTACTAGCATCAAAGCCTTTATTAGTAATTTCAATCACTTTATTTTTAATAGCATCATATCCTTTGATCATGGTTTCAATATCAAAATCAGTCGCTTTAGTAGAAAACCAAGAGGCATAAAAATAACTAGGATAATGTACTTTATAATAAGCGATTCTAAAAGCACTGGTAACATAAGCTGTCGCATGAGCTTTAGGGAACATATATTTAATTTTTCGACAAGAATCAATGTACCAATCTTCAATGCCAGCTTCTTTCATTTCTTGTTCAAATTCCGCCCATTTATCAGGTTCTTTGCTAGCTTTTCCTTTTCTAACAAATTCCATTATTTTAAATGCTTTTAAAGGTTTCATTCCTTTTTGCATTAAATAAACCATAATATCATCACGACAACCAATTACTTCTTTAAAGGGAACGATATTATTTTTAATTAATTCTTGAGCATTACCTAACCAAACATCAGTTCCGTGAGATAAACCAGATATTTTTATTAATTCCGCAAAAGTCGTCGGTTTTGTTTCAGCAACTAAACCAATGGTAAAAGGGGTACCAAATTCAGGTATTCCTAAAGTACCAGTTGCATTTAAAATTTGTTCTTTGGTCACGCCTAATGGTTCCGGCGATAAAAATATAGCCATGGTTTCTTTATCATCTAAAGGAACTTTCGTAACATCATGTCCTGATAAATCTTGAATCATTCTTAATTGGGTAGGGTCAGAATGGCCTAAAATATCTAATTTTAAGACATCTTGATCGATGGCGTGATAATCAAAGTGGGTCGTTCGCCAAGCACTAGTTGGGTCATCAGCGGGATATTGGAAAGGCGTAAAATCAAATACATCCATATAGCTTGGGATGACAACGATTCCGCCTGGGTGTTGGCCAGTGGTGCGTTTAACGCCAGTACAGCCCAATGCTAATCGTTCAACTTCCGCTGTTTTTTTAGTTATTCCTTTATCTTCACAGTATCCTTTAACAAAGCCGTAAGCGGTTTTATCAGCTACCGTACCAATTGTTCCTGCCCGATAGACATTATCTTCGCCAAACAATACTTTAGTGTATTCATGAGCCGCTGCTCGATTTAAATCCGAGAAATTTAAGTCGATATCGGGAACTTTATCCGCATTAAAACCTAAGAAAGTCGCAAATGGCATATCATTACCATCTTTAATCATTTTAGTTCCACATTTTGGACAATTATAGTCTGGTAAATCAAAACCCGAAGAATAAGTATTGGCTAACGGTTGATTGTTTAATTCAAAAATACTATGTCGACAATTAGGACAACGATAATGAGCTGGCAAAGGATTAACTTCGGTAATACCCATCATGGTAGCGACAAAACTAGAACCAACCGATCCTCTTGAACCGACTAAATAACCATCATCATT
>CALVVP010000082.1 GCA_944363895.1 uncultured Bacilli bacterium
TAAATATGTCAATATTAAATTAGGGACATTTTTACTAATTATTAGCGTACATCAAAAAATACAATAGAGACATTTTCACTAATTATTGCTTTCAAAAAATGAGGACATTTTCTCTAATTATTCATAGAAATTATATGTTTTTTAATGCATTTTTTTTACCGATAATACACATCATTTAAATATAATCCTTCAGGAGGAGCGGTAATCCCTGCTTTTCTTCGATCTTTCGCTTCTAAAATTTCTAAAATATCTTCACTTTTTCTTTTACCTTCACCTATTTCTAATAGTACTCCAACCATATTTCTTACCTGATACCTTAAAAAGCCAGTTCCTAAAAATGATATAACAAATTTATTAACATTTTTAATGTTTCTAATCAAATTAGTTTGAATAATAGTTCTGGTAAAATCTTCTTTTTCATCATCAGCTTTAGAAAAAGATTTAAAATCATGCGTTCCTTCTAAATATTTCAAAGCTCTTTCCATCTCAACTAAATCTAACTTTTTATTATATTGATAGACATAATCTCTTTCAATCGGATCATATTCACCCATATTAATTTTATAAATATATTCTTTACCGCTAACATTAAATCTTGCATGAAAAGTGCTGTCAACTTCTTCAACCTTTTTAACATATATATAATCATTTAATAAACTATTTAAAGCCTTTTGTAGTTTTTCAGCCGTAATATCTATATCAAGATCAAAATGAGCCTTTTGATTTAAAGCATGAACTCCGGCATCGGTTCTGCCTGAAGCATGAATAGTAACTGCTTCTTTATTCAATTCTTTTAAAGCTTTTTCTATTTCTCCTTGGACAGTTTTCAACCTAGGTTGTTTTTGATAACCTTTAAATTTCGAACCATCATAACTAAATGTAATTAAATATCTCACAAAAATACTTCCTTTACTATTAAAATAAATAAACAAAGATGAATAAGTATCATAAATGTATCATAAAAACCCCATTTATTTTGTCTAAAATTAGTTCTTTTATTATTAATATTATATAATCTTACTTCCATGGCATCGGCTAAATCATCAGCTTTTTTAAAACTTAAAACAAACATAGGAATAATTAATGATTTTATCGCTAATATTTTTCCTTTGAAGTTAGAGTGATAATAATCGATTCCGCGGCTTGCTTGCGATTTAATAATCTTATTACCTTGGTCGATAATTGTCGGAATAAATCTTAAAGCTAGACTTATCGATAAAGCCATTTTATTAACTGGTATACCAATTAACCTTAAAGGAGAAAACAATTTTTCTAATCCATATGTTATTTCCGTTGGTGGGGTTGTTAAAGTTAAAATTGAAGTATACAAAACAACATAAATAAGTCTTAAAATAGTAATGATTGTCACCTGTAAACTAGAGCCAATTATAATATTAATTATTAAAATAAATAACAATAACCATTTAATACTCAAAATAGTTTTAACATAAACATTAAGCGGTATTTTGGTATTAAATAACATTAAAATCAATAAAATTGACATAATAATATTAAATCTGATATCGAAAGTTAGAAATATCATAATAATAAATAATAGAACACAAATTATTTTAGCCAATGGATTCATTTTATGAACCAAAGAATTAATCGGATAGTATCTACCAATCATCACCCTATTTAACATACCGATACACATCCTTCATCAAATCATTAATATCATCGCGATAGCCTATTTTTATATTTTTCTTTTCTAAAACCATTTGTTCAAATTCAATTATTTTAGGTCTTTTTAAACCATACTTTTCTAAATCTTCTTTAAATACATCGTATTTATTGCCATCCAAAACAATCTTTCCTTTATCTAATAAAATAACATAATCCGCTATTTGTAATAACAAATCAGTATCATTGCTGACAATTATAATTGTTTTTTGATATCTATTTTTAAGTAATTTTATTATTTTAATTAAATTTTTTTTACTTTGATTATCTAAACCAATCGTTGGTTCATCTAATATTATTACTTTGGGATTAAAAGCTAATATTGAAGCGATAGCCACTTTACGCATTTCCCCACTACTTAAGGTAAAAGGATTTCTATTTAAATAACTTTCATCTAATCCAACCATTAATAACGCATCTTTTATATGCTTGTCGATACTTTTCACTGATTTTTTAAAATATTTCATTCCAAATTCAATTTCTTCTTTTACTGTATTACAGAAAAATTGTTCTTCTGGAATTTGAAAAACCAAACCAATTTTATATCTTAAATTATTAATATTTTTTATTTTTCTTGTTTTGCTAATGACATTACTTCCTACTTCGATTTTCCCTTTAGTTGGTATCATTAAAGCATTGATTAGCTCGATTAAAGTGGTTTTCCCACTCCCACTTTTACCGATAATGCCACTGATTGTCCCTTCTTTAAAAGTGGTATTGATGTTACCTAAAACCATTTTGGAAAGCGGTGTTTTTTCGTTATAGACATAATAAACATCATTAAACTTTACTTCCATAATACATCCACCATCTTTTCCATTTCATAAATAGGTTGTTCAATTAAATCATAAAACATTAAACGATTTGATAATTCAACCATAAATGGTAAATCAAAACCTAATTTATGCAATAATTTTTCTTCTTTGTATACTTCTTCTTTTGTTCCTTCTAAAATAATCTTACCTTCATCTAAAACATATATTTTATCACTTATCATTGTATCTTCAATATCATGACTGATATTGATAATTGTTAGGCCTTGATTATTCAACTCCTTTAATATTTTTAATATTTTTTCTTTATCATAAGGATCTAACATAGTCAAAGCTTCATCTAAAATTAAAACTTTAGGCTCATGAACTAAAGCGCTAGCTAAACTAACCAATTGCTTTTGATTACTATTTAAATCATGAGGATTAGCTTCTAAAATATCATATATTCCTAAATATTTAGTAACTTCTTCGATTTTTTTTCTAATATCATCTTTTTTATAATTCATATTTTCTAAAGTAAAAGCAATATCATCCATAACTGTCTCAGCTACAAATTGATTATCAGGATTAGTAAAGACTACTCCGATTTTTTTTCTGATTTCTTTAATCGTATCTTTTAAAAGCGATACTCCATCAATTGTAATATTTCCGTTATAACGATATAAACCGATTAATATTTTAACCAAAGTTGATTTCCCACTACCATTTTTACCAATAATAGAAGTTATTTTTTTATCTTCGATTTCGATATTTAAATTATTAAATAATTCTTTATTTCGATATCTAAATTCAAGATTTTTAATACTAATCATAATCCCCACCACCCTTTTTATTATAATATAAAATCTAATATTTTTCAAACAAAATAAAAACCAATCCCTTTATATTATGAGAACGGTTTTTAATATTGACAAATATTTAACTAATATTCAATTATTTTATTTAGTATCTTTAGATTTCTGCAATCGATAACTAATAGGCAATTTAAGACCAAAAGGTAATAATTTCGATAAATAAATAGCTAATTTAGTTGTACTGCCAGGAATAATAATCATTTTATTTTTAAACATTTTATCGATTGCATATTTAGTCACATATTCACTACTTAAACTTTTAACCGTAAACTTAACTTTAGCTACTTTATTAAATTCGGTATCCACAGGTCCTGGGCATAATGCGCCAATATAGACATTACTATTATCTTTTTTTAATTCTTCTTTGATTGCTAAAGTTAAATGTAATAAATAAGCTTTAGTTGCATAATAAGTACTCATCAAAGGCCCTGGTAAAAATGCCGCCGCTGAAGCCACATTTAAAATATAGCCTGAATCTCTTTTTTTAAAATCTTTTAGAAATAATTTAGTCAAAGTATGAACAGCTTTAATATTTAAATCGATCATATCCAATTCTGTATCTAATTTTGTTTCGTCAAATTTACCAAACAAACCAAAACCAGCATTATTAATTAAAATATCGATTTTTTCTTTTTTTACTTTGTCATATAATTTCATGCAATTATAAGTACTCGATATATCTAATTCAATTATTTCAACATTAGTATTTAATTCTTTAGCTAAATTTTCCATCTTCTTCTTTCTTCTAGCTACTAATATTAAGTCATACCCTTTAGCACTGAGGATTCTAGCAAAATCTGCCCCTAATCCACTTGATGCCCCTGTTATTAAAGCTTTCATCTAATCACCCCACTATTTATTATTATACTAAAACTAAATAGTAGATACAATAATTAAAATAAAATTTGTCATTTTTTTCTTTAGATAATTTGTCAAATCAAGTGCAACAATCACATAAATACTCATTAAATAATTCTTGTGGTGTTTTATAATTTATACATTTTCTCGGTCTATTATTTAGAAGTTTAAGAATTTCTTGAACTTCTTTT
>CALVVP010000083.1 GCA_944363895.1 uncultured Bacilli bacterium
ATTAAAGCTACTATCGCTAATATAATTATAACTGCTAATAATTCAATTAAAGTAAATCCTTTTTTCATTTTAAAACTCCTCCTTGATAATATAATTGGTTTAAACTTAATTTTCTAATTTACTATCACCTCTATTTTCTAATTCAATTCTACAAGAAATTAACTAATTAGTCAATACTAAAATTACACACACACGAAAAATTTTTACATTTTCTTAACAAAATGTTTTAACTTTTATCAATTAAAACATCTTCTAAATTTAATCTTGGTCTAACTATTGGTTCTTCATCTTTAACACCAATAGCAATCGCTGATACTAATTCATAATCAACATTAACTAATTCTTTGACATAATCTTCGATTTTTTTAATATAACCAATCCATAAAGTTCCTAAACCTTGATGGGTTGCTTCTAATAAAATATTTTCAATGGCAGCTCCAATTGATAAGTGATTAAAATATTCTTTATCTTTGTTGTAAACTAAAATTAAATAAGGAACGGTTTTTATAACTTCTGCAGTTTTATTAGAACCAAATAATTCATTCATTTTTAAACTTATTTTATTTTTAACATCAGTTGAAACAATAACAAAACGCCAAGGTTGATTATTTTTAGCTGAAGGAGCCATAATACCAGCTTGTAAAATATCTAAAATAGTATCTTTATTTATTTCTTTAGTTAAATAATTGCGAATACTTCTTCTATCTTGAATTTCTTTTAGCAATTTCAAGCTCCTTTCTATTTTTAAGATAAAACTTATAACTAGTAATAACTAAAATGGAAAGTGGTAAGGCGATAATAATTCCCATAAAACCGAATAATATTCCCCCACCAAATACAGCAGCGATGACAACAATTGGATGAACTTGATTACTCTTACCATAAACTAAAGGATTTAAAACATAAGAATCAATCATCGAAGTAATAAGAGTTACGATAATAACTGTTAAGCCTAAAGCTGGGCTGATGGTAAAACCTGTTATAACCCCGATGACCTGAACAAAGATTCCCCCAAAATAAGGAACAAAGTTACCTAATCCTGATAAGAAACCTAATAATAAGGCATTAGGATGACCAATTATATAATAAACTAAAGTGTATTCAAAGAAACTAATACAAACGATAATTAAAAATCCTTTGATATAATTTTTTATTTCTGTATCTAATATAGCAACATATTCATATAGTTTTTTAGATTTACTAGCTAAAAAGGCTTTAATACTTCTTCTTATTTTATCCATATCTAATAAAAAATAAACACTAGAAGCTAAAGCGATAAAAACATTAGTGATAACATTAATAGAAGTATTGATAGTTTTAACCGCACCATCGGATACAAATTTACCGACATTAGTAATGATTTGATTAAAAGTATTCATTAAAGTGTCACCAAAATTACCTAAATCAATATTGAGATCAGTTGACACTTCTCTAATAAAAATAATTAAAGAATCAATTAAACTTAATATTTGATTAGATAATAAAGGAACTAATAATATTAAAATCGTAACGATAATAGCAATAACAGTTACAATAATAATTCCGACTCCTAAACTTTTAGGAACTTTATGTTTAATTAAAGTTTCTAAAAGCGGATATAAAGCATAGGCAATGGCAAAACCAGCTAAAAGTGGTAAAACAATTTTTAATACTTTGTTTAAAATACCTAACCATAAAGCTCCTGATTGATAGATAAAGAAACAAATAATCGCAATTAAAGCAATATTAATAAGCTTAAAATCTAACTTATTTTTAATCATGTAACTCCCTACTTTCTAAAATAATTGTCACTGGTCCATCGTTAGTTATATTAACTAACATATCGGCTTGAAAGATACCAGTTTGCACTTCAACATCATATTTTCTTAATTCTTCATTAAATAAATCATACATTTTACTAGCTTCACTAGCTTTCATCGAATTAATATAACTTGGACGATTACCTTTTTTAGTATCAGCATATAAAGTGAATTGTGAGATGGATAAAATACTGCCGTTTACATCTAATATCGATTTATTCATAATATGATTTTCATCGTCAAAAATCCGTAAATTAACGACTTTTTTAGCTAATGATTTAATATCATTTAATGTATCAGTATGAGTAAAACCTACTAAAACAACTAAGCCAAAATTTATTTTTCCAACTGTTTTTTGTTTGACTGAAACACTAGATTGTTTACTTCTTTGCACAATTAATTTCATTTAATCAACCTTTCGACACTTAAAATATTAGAAATCGTTCTTAAATCATTGATATATTTAGTTAATTTTTCTTTATTTTCTACTAAAACTGTAATTTGATAAATGTAATCATTACCGCTAGATAAAGATTTGATACTTTCAATTGTAATATCACTATTCGATGTTTTAGCAACTATTTCCATTAAAATATTATTATCTAAGGATTTAATTAATAAACTAGTTGGATATTTTTTGGTAATTAATTCATTCCATTTAACATCGATTAGTCTTTCGTTTAATTCACTAACATTAGGACAAACCATCCGATGAACAGTGATACCATATCCTTTAGTAATATAGCCGACGATTCTATCCCCATGAATTGGTTTACAACAAGCAGCAATATTAACTTTAATATTATCGATTCCTTTGACAATTATATCATTTTTAACATTTGGTAAAACAACTTCTTTATCTTTGGTTTTATTTAAAATTATTTCTTCTTTACTAATACTGTCATCAGTAATAATATTTACTACTTGGGCAGGACTATATTTATTGTTGCCAATATTGATATATAATTCGTTAATATCCGCACATTTTAATTCTTCTAAAATTTTATCGATATTTTCGTTGAATACCGCATTAGGTATTTTTCTTTTTCGCAATTCTTTATTTAATAAATCTTCACCTTTATTATGATTATCTTCTTTAACAGTTTTATTGAAGAAAGCTTTAATTTTATTTTTGGCTTGGGTAGTTTTAACAATATTTAACCATTCTTTACTAGGAGTGGAATTTTTATTGGTATTTATTTTAACAATATCGTTATCTTGTAAGCGATAATCTAAGGGGACAATATTGTTATTGACAATCGCTCCAACCGTCGTATCTCCGACTTTAGAGTGAACCCGGTAGGCAAAATCGATTGGTGTGGAACCATTAGGTAATTCGATGACATCGCCCATTGGCGTAAAAACATAAATACTATCTTTTAAAACATCTTCTTTAACCGAATCGACAAATTCTTCATCGCTTTCTTCATTTTTTAATTCCATAATAACTCTAAAAAATTGGAGTTTTTGTTCCATCTCACTTTGCATATTCGATTTTCCTTCTTTATATGACCAGTGAGAAGCAATACCATTTTCCGCTACTTTATCCATTTCGTAAGTTCTGATTTGGATTTCGAATAATTGACCGTCGACACCAAAAACAGTCGTATGTAATGATTGATACATATTAGTTTTCGGCATAGCGATATAGTCTTTAAATCGTTTTGGAATCGGTCTAAATTTAGAATGAATTAACCCTAAAGCTTGATAACATTCAGCTTCGGTATCGACAAAAACTCTTAAAGCTAATAAGTCATAAATTTCATTAAATGATTTTCCTTTATCTAGTTTATTATAAATACTATAAATACTTTTACTTCTTCCTTTTATTTCATGTTTGACGCCGTGTTCATTTAAAATTTTGGAAACACTATCCATCATTTCTACAATATAATTATCTCTTTCAACTTTAGTTTTATTTAATTTTTCGACAATTTGATAGTAAACATCTGGTTTTAAATATCTTAAAGATAAATCTTCTAATTCTGATTTGATACTATTGATTCCCAACCGATGAGCAATCGGCGTAAATATATCTAATGTTTCTTTAGCGTTAGCTTTTTGGCGTTTTTCCGATAAAGCCCATAAAGTACGCATATTATGTAAACGATCGGCTAGTTTTAAAATGATAACTCTTACATCTTCGGTTAATCCAACTAATATTTTTCTTTGATTAGCAATCATTGCTTCGGTATCACCACTAAAGTTTAACTTATTTATTTTAGTAATACTTTCCACTAATTTAGCGACTTCTTGACCAAATTTTTCTTCCAATTCCTCTTTAGTTACATCACAGTCTTCAATTGTATCGTGTAATAAGGCAGCTTCAAGCGTTTTACTATCAGCATGGATATCGCTTAAAATATAGGCGACATTTAAAGGATGAACAATATAGTCTTCCCCACTAATTCGTTTTTGTCCTTTGTGTTTTTCTTTGGCAAATATATAAGCTTTTTTTATTTCTTCTAATTCAGCAGTATTTTTAATGTATTTTTGGATTTTTTTTAATAATTGTTCAAAACTACTGATTTTTGTTACTTTCATTTTATCACTCTTCTTTAAAATAAACTTCTCTTGTTTTTAAATTTAATTTTTGTTTTAAATAACCATCGATAGCTATATCATCGACATTTAAAACATCACTTACCATCTCATATAAAGATAAATTGTTTGCTTTTTTCCACTTAATCTCTTTTAAATAATTCCAAATATCTTCTATCTTGATATAATTATAACCACATCTTACCATTTCTCTTTGTTTGGTATTTAAAGCTGGTTTTAAGCGATTATATAATTCTTCTAAACTGTTAAATTCAATATCCATAATTTCACTCCTTTTTAACAATTATTTTTATAAAATGTTATTTTCCAATCTTTTCTCAATATCTGCAATACTAGGTAGGGTATTTTTTAAAAATTCTGGTATTTCTGATAAAATTTTATATTCACTTACACCAATTGGCTTATTAATGTCTTTTAAAGCTAACTCGGCAGTTACTTTCTTTTTATCTTTACATAACAAAATACCAAATGTCGGATTATCTTTTGCATCTTTAATATACTTATCGACAGCACTTAAGTAAAAATTAAGTTTACCTATATATTCTGGTTTGAATTCAGTTGTCTTTAATTCAATAACAACATAACTTCTCACCTTTAAATTATAAAATAATAAATCAATATAATAATCTTCAGATTCTATTTCTAAATGATATTGTTTACCTACAAAAGCAAAACCATTGCCTAATTCTAATAACAACTTAGTAATATTAGATATCAATTGTTGTTCAATATCCAACTCTTTTAAATCTTTATTATCAGTTATAAAATCAAAGATATAAGGGTCTTTCAGCAAATTTCTAACTTGCTCATTATTGGGACTAGGTAATGTATCATCAAAATTTGTAATTTTATTTTCTGATAAAGCTTGTCTTTCATATAATTTACTTGATATTTGATGAATTATTACAGGCCTAGACCATCCATTTTTTATTGTTTCTTTGATATACCAATTTCTAATGTTTTTATCTTTTAATTGATCCATTATTGTTGTAATTGATGACCAAGGCAATTTTGCAACATCATGTTGCAAAAATTCATCATTAGCAAATTCAGATGCAAATTTCTGCATATATCTTAAATTTCTAGCCGACATTCCTTTAATATTGGGAAACTCTATTTTTAAATCTTGTGCTAAAGTATCGATAAACGATGAACCCCATTTATTATTTTCTATTAACTTAA
>CALVVP010000084.1 GCA_944363895.1 uncultured Bacilli bacterium
GAGATATTTTAATATAAATTAGAGACATTTTTACTAATTATTTATATTTTTTTTATTTATTTTAGTAGCGACATTTTCACTAATTATTTGTTTTTTTAATAGGGACATTTTTACTAATTTTTCACAAACTATTGTAAATTTCTTTTCACAAATTATTGTAAATTTATTTTCATAATTTCTTCATATTTTGGTAAGATACCAATTTTATCTTTACTAAATCTTGGTTTAATCTGAAAAATACCAGGATAACTATTACCTTCGATAATACAAGGACCCTTAGTGCTAATAGCTACATCCCAACCGATATATTGAATATTAGGAAGTTCTTTAGCGGCTTGTAAAATTAATTGTTTAGCTTGTTCAAATTGGGGAACTTGGAAATTTAAAATTTGTTTTTTACTATAAGGATGGATGCCATAAATATTATCTTTTTTATCGATTGCTGGAGTAATAACAACACCAGAATCGTTTAAAAAAGCGTACATGCCATAGGAAGAAAAGTTATCGACATGTAATCCATTGCCAATTTTTAAAACTGATTGTAACAAATAAGCTTCTTGACCATCAAAAAAAGTAAACATTCGAATGGAATTAACTGATTTATCATATAATTCAGCTAACTTAGGGTCTTGTACAATAATCTCTTCTAATAAATAATTATTAAATTTTTCATAAATGTTATCATCACTATTAATTATTTTAATGCCCTCACCGCCAACGCCATCGATTGGTTTAGCGATTATCTTACTTTTGCCTATTAAAAATCTATTTAATTGTTCTTTAGTAAAATGGGGATTGAGATAATCTCTTTTTAAATATTTTTGAAAATAGTCATTAAACTCGTTTTTATTGTCAAGAATGTGCCAATAGTTTTTATCGTTAAATGTTTTAATAATTTGATTGTTTTTACCACTAGTTAAGTAGGTTTTTCTTTGACTATCATTTAATAAATAAAATTCAAATTCTAAGTAATCATAAAAGGCCGCACCGTATTTAAACGAACACTTCAATATATCGAAAACAACCAACTTCTTATTACTTTGTTGTTTAACTTTTTTAGTAACTTCGAATAATGTTTTAAGACTGGATAATTTAATCGATTTTAATAAAAAAATTGTTTTCTTCATATTTCACCTCTATATTTATAATATCATGTAACTTTATTAAAATCAATAAAATTTCCTATAGTAATTTGTCGAAAAATGTGTTACAATGATATAGGTGATATAGTATGCTACCTAGTAGAGTGATATACCAAGGTAATATCTTCGATACGATTGGTTTAATAAAATTAAATAATGGTTCATTTTTAATCATTAAAAATAATGATGAAACAGTTAGTTTAGATTTAAGTAAAGCTCAAGGATTATCTTTAAATTTAAAATTTGCCGTTAAAGAAGCGACAAAAGTAGAAACAGTTTTAATTGATTTTATTATGCAAGTTTTAAAAAACAATATTAAAAATAATAAATATAAAGATAAAAAAGAATTAATGGATGAAGTTGCTTTAGTTAATCGTTATATCAATACCCATAATGAATTACTTAATAATATGCAACAACTAGATTTTAAAGATGATTTAGTTGATAAAACATTATTACAATTACTTAATTATTTTGATGAAGTAATGCAACCGACATTAAATTTGGATGATATCACTAGTTTTGAAATCGGAAATAAAGATTATATTAAATTTAAAGATGAAAATGGCAAAGTCAGAATTTTAGATGATAGTTATGATCATCGGAACACAGCTGAACAATTTCAAAGTAAGCAAAACGAATCAATGGCTTTTCAATCTAATGATGGTCGGATGAATGCTTTAGAAATCGCTAACGACACTTTAAAGTTTACTAAACCAGAAGTTGTTTTAGAAAGTACGGTTTTAGACAATAATTTAGATAACACTTTAATTAATAGTCAACCAACACTAAAGAATGATGATATTGTTGGTAATAGTAGTGAGAAAATATTTTACAACCAAAATGATGATAAAGTTTTGACGATGAACCAAAATATTGAAGAAGTTACACAACCAGAAAATAATTCGCCAATAATTTATCCCCCATATGATGAAGTAACAGTTACCTTGCTTTTGTTCAAAGGTCAAGATAATTTAGATGTCGATCAATTTTTAAATCAATATCTTAATGATTTAACAGTCGAACAAATCGATCTTTTAATTAATAATTATGTTTTAACAACAGAACAAATAACTAGTTTAAACAATCAAAAAAAAGCTAAACAAATAACAAATAACCAAGTTGAAAAACCTAAAACAATGATTTTAAAGAAGACTGATAAAGCTGCTTTTATCGACTCTTTGTTGTTAAGTTTTATTGTTGGTTTAGTATGGGGAATCTATTTAACATTTTTAATTATAATCATTTTGTCTTAATTTAACTAATAAAATGAATAGTGGGGTGAACTTATGGATATGATGTTGATAATTGTCGGTTTATACATCGTTTTAGTAATTATCGTTGTTGTTGTTTTAAATTTATTACAAAATAAACGTAATAAAAAATATAAAACAATTCTCGATCATTTAGAAGTAGAAAAAAATATTATCGATAGTACACCGATTAATTCAGAAATATCAAAAATCAAAACATTTTTAAAAAATGATAAATTGGATGCTAGTTTAAATAACTGGGAAGAAAGATTTAAAGAAATAAGAACTAATCAAATTCCTAAAATTACAGACATGATTTTAGAAGCTGATTATTCTTTAAAACAACAAGATTATAAATCGACGGTTTTTAAAATTGCTAAACTAGAAATGGAAATATATAAAGTAAGAACGAATACAGAAATATTATTAGATGAAATAAAAGAAATAACTTCCAGCGAAGAAAGAAATAGGGCTATAATTATTAAATTTAAATCTTTATATCGGGAATTATATGATAAATTCGATAAAAACAAAAGTGAATATGGGGAAATAGCTAATTCGATTCTATTACAATTTGAAAACATTTCCAAAAGATTCGAAGCTTTTGAAATAACGATGGAAAATAATGAATATACCGAAGTTACTAAAATAATTAAATCGATTGATGAAATGTTAAAACATATGCAAATTGTGATTGAAGAAGTTCCTTCGATAGTTTTAATGGCTACTAACATTATCCCTAAAAAAATTACTGAATTAACTACGATGTATAAAGAAATGGTTAGTGAAGGTTATCCTTTGGATTATTTAAATGTCGACTATAATGTTGAAGAAGCGAATAAAAAATTAAATGATATTATGGATCGGACAAGAGTTTTAAATTTAGAAGATAATTTATTTGAATTAAAAGTTTTATTAGATTATTTTGATTCTTTATTCAATGATTTTGAAAAAGAAAAAGCTGACCGTAAAATATATGATGAATTAGTTGAAGCTTTTGTTAATAAAAAAACCAAAATCAATAGTTTAGTAAATGATATCTTTAGTCAAATTGATGATATAAAAAATGTCTATAATTTATCTAATGATGATATTAATTTATTAAACGAAGTTAAAAATGAATTAACTAATTTGAATAATGATTATGATATTTTAAAAGAACATACAGGTAATAATACTTTCGCTTATTCGAAATTAATTAAAGAAATTGAAGGTTTATCTTTAAAATTAAACAATATTGAAGAAAGATTAGATAACTCCTTAGATGCTTTAGGTAGCATGAAAGAAGATGAACTAAGAGCAAGACAACAACTAGAAGAAATTAAAGCTATTTTAAAAGATTCTAAAAATAAAATGCGCGAATATAATTTTCCTGTTATTCCTCAGTATTATTATACCCAATTAAATGAAGCTTCTAGTGCCATTAAAGATATTGTCGATGAATTAGAGAAAAAACCGATTACAATTAGTGTTTTAAATACACGGGTCGATACCGCTCGCGATTTAGTTTTAAAACTATATGGTGCTACTAAAGAATTATTAAAAACAGCGATGTTTGCAGAAATGGCTATTGTTTATGGTAATCGTTATCGGGTAATCGAAGATACTAATAAAAGTTTAACTTATTCGGAAATCTTATTTTATAAAGGTGAATATCAAAAATCATTAGAAATGACCATTAATTGTTTAAATAA
>CALVVP010000085.1 GCA_944363895.1 uncultured Bacilli bacterium
ATGGTGTTGACAACATAGTTAATGGTTTATTAAATTTAAGATTTGATGATTTTGAACTTGCTAAGAAACAATATAATGAATCATTGGAATATTTAGATTATACTGATATTACAACCATATTAGTTAACGGAAAGCAACAATTATTAAATTTCAACTAAAATATGCCTAAATCATGCAAAAAATATCATTGATTTATATTTGTCAAGTGATATAATGTAATAAAATGAAATAATTATCAAAAAGTGAATTCAGTAAAATAGAATAAATTATGCAAAAAAAGGAAATTTAATAATAAAAAGGAGAAAAAATATGTTTAAATTTTAGAACATAAATTTTTCTTCTTTTTAGTGTATGATAAAAACTCACAATAAAAATGTGATTAAAAATATATATTTTACTAGATTATGGTGTATAATTAAGTTAATCTTAATTGAATTTTTCGATTTAAATTAAGATTTTGTGTAATTGAAGTAAGTGCTTTTTGGATTAGGTTGCTTACTTCATTTTTTGTTGTATTTAAACCAATAATTAATATATCACCATAATTTAGGAGATTTAATAATGTATGAGCAAACTGAATTAATAAGTATATATTTTTTGTTCCTTGTGGTTTTTTAGTATAAATATGAGTTATATTTAGAATATCTGATTTTTGTTCTTTAAATCCTTTGTTTTCAATCTTCCATCTTCTTCTACCGAGTGATATTATTTCTGCTTTGTTTTTAGAAGTGATTTCAAGTGATGTTACATAAGAAAAGTTAGTTATAGTAATTTCACCAGTATCTTTATTAATGGATTCTTCATTATAACTAATAACATTTACAGTATAAAAGTCTTTGTTCTTTAAATCGCCAAATATAATTTCATTTTGATATTCATAATCACCATCAATAATTTTAATTTCATCAAAATTTCTTTTTATTGTAGGTGCATCAGTTTCTTTATATCTAATGATATATTCAAAATGATGTTCATCACATAATTCCAGAAAAGGTCTACTTAAATATAATGCATCTCCACCAATAATAATTGGCAGTTTAGGGAATCTTTTTTTAATTTTATTTAATAATCTATAGGCAGCTTTTAATTCACAATCCTGTTTATCAAATTTTCTATAATTATTTCCATATTCATCAGTATATGTTTCGTTTTCAACGAATTCAGTAGCCAAAGAAAAAGTCATATTACCACAAACTAATTTTGCTTCTAATGCATAATAAGAATATAAAGTATATTCATTATCTTCACCTTTATTATATACCTTAGTAATAGCTTGTTCACCTAGATTAACCTTAGTAGAATAAAGTCCAGTACCATCGATTACAATATGGAATAGTCCGTTAAACCTATATTTATCTAACATCTTTGATCTGATTAATGTTCTAATAATATTTGTTTGAATACATTCTAATTCTTCAAATTTTATTTCTGAAATAACATTAATAAGAGTATCTTTATGGGGTAATTCAATGTAATTAGTTTTTAATATATTATTAATATTATCTATTACTATATCAGAGTTAAAATCTCTACCAATTTTATTCATAGACTGATAACTAGAACAAAAAGCTAGAATTTGGGTTAATAAACATATTTTAAAATCATAAGTTATATAAGACTTATGCCTTGTATCGGTTAAATTATCAATCCAACTAGTTAGTTTTGGAAAATATTGTTTCATAATTATTAACAACTCTTCCAATGGGTTAACTGCATTTTTTAATTCCCTTCTCATTTTTCTTGTTATTCTCATTTACTACAACCACCTTTATTATAATTATTATAACAAATATGATTGCGAAGAAAATTTATTCTATTTTACTGAAAATGGTTAAAAAGGATTGACAAAACCCTTATAAAATGTGATAATATAACATATCAGAGTTTATATGGCAACGTGGCGGGAAACACTCCAAAACCGTTCATGTGGGTTCAACTCCTGCCATCCCTGCCATATGAAAATAAACTCCAAAGATTTGGAGTTTTTATAAAACTTTAATCTAAAATATGTAATAAAGTTATGATCTCGGGAGGTTAAAAGATGATTCTAGCTGATTGTATTGATATTTGTAATGATGTAGAACTTTTAAATATACTAAGTATTTTTAAAAGTATAATTGGATTAGTATCAATTGTTGTTCCTGTTATTTTAGTTATATTTGTTATAATTGATATTATCAAAACTATCACTTCAGGCGATGTTGATACTAAAAAATTATGGCATTCTATTTCAAAACGTGTTATTGCTGCTGTAGCAGTTTTTCTAGTTTTTCCAATTTTGAACACAATATTGCGTATATTGCCTATTTCTAATTTATACTACATTAGTTGTTATAATTGTGCTTCCCGTGATAATGTTTTACAAATATCAGTTAGTAATGCTGATGCGGCTTTAGCTAATTTAGCCCAAGCTATTTCATATGCCCAATCTAATGTTAGCGAAAATACATATAATGAGGCTTACAAATTGTATGAAGAGGCTAGACAGCATGTGAAAGAAATTACTGATAAAACGGTTCGTGAGCAATATCAAGCTCAATTAGATTCCTATCGTGATGATTTAGAAAAAATTAGAAATGAAATAAAAGAAAAAGAATGATACTATTTATATAATATCATTCTTTTTAAATTCCTTTTTGTAGAAAATGTATCCGATAATATCTAATATTGCATATATAATAATAAATAAGCCAATCATCGAATATACTAAATCAGTTAAAGCAACATATAATCCACAAATAATAAGTAAAATTGAAACAATTAATCTTGCCACAAATGAAACAGTATTTTCCTTATTGTTTAAGGTTTCAATAAGTCGCATAACGCCACTATAGATTATCCAGCCACCAAAGATCAATCTAATTGTTGTCTCAATCAAAGAAGAAAATAAAATAACAAATAAACCTAAAATAGCCAATATAATACCGCTGATAAGTTTAGATTTTTGTTCTATATTTAATTTTTTTAAAGTTTTGTGATAACTAATAATATTAAATATTCCGACAAGAATTAAACTTCCCCCAGCAATATATGATATAAATTTTAATATTCCTCCTGGATTAGTAAATAGAATAATTCCAAAAAGTAAAAATAAAATTGAACTAAATAAGGAATTATCATTAGAATAATTGATAATTGTAATTTTTTTCATTTAATCACCATTAATATTATATAATAAAAGAAATAAATATACAACTAAGAAATTGACAAATCATGCAAGAATATATAAAATAAAAGTAGAGATTAAAAAAGGAGCATTTATGAAAAAGAATTTATTAAAAATGTTATTATGTTTAATTGTAATTTTTGTTTTGTATTATTTTATGTTACCACCAATCAATTTAAGTGATCCTAGTTTTTGGTCGTTTATGTTTTTTGGCTTTATTATTTGTACGATTATTTGGCTGTTATTTTCTAGTAATGCTAGCTTTGACACAATTATTAATAATAAAAAAGTTCAAAAAAATCGTTTCCTATATTTAATTTTAGGAAGTATTTCCATTATTGTCGGTTTAATTATTATTATCAATATTATTAATTCGCCACTATTTAATGCGAAAAGCTATTATAATCGCATTAATGTAATTGATAGCAATTTCAATGAAGATGTTGCTCCAGTTGATTTTAATAATTTACCTCTTTTAGATAAAAATTCTTCTATCAAATTAGGCGATAAAGTAATGGGACAAATGACTGATTTAGTATCACAATTTGAAGTTTCTAATAATTATACACAGATTAATTATAACGACGACATAATTAGAGTAACACCGTTGGAATATTCTGGCTTAATTAAATATTTTACTAATCGAAGTAAAGGTGTGGCTGGCTATATTACTGTTGATTCAGTTACTGGTGAATCTAATTTAGTTAGATTAGAAAACGGTATGAAATATATGCCATCTAGTTTTTTCTTTGAAAATTTATATCGTAAATTAAGAATAAGTTATCCTTTCACTATTTTTGGCGAAGTTAATTTTGAAATTGACGATGAAGGTAATCCTTATTGGATTGCCGAAACATTAAAATATAGCGGCGTTGGGTTAAGAAAAGAAGTAACAGGTGTTGTTATTTTAAATCCAATTGATGGATCTTCTAAAAAATATCAAGTAGAAGATGTCCCAACTTGGGTTGACCATGTTTATTCGGCTAATTTAATTATCGAACAATTAGATAATTGGGGAAAATACAAAAATGGTTTTTTAAATTCTATTTTTGGTCAAAAAGATGTTGTAAGAACAACTGATGGTTATAATTATCTAGCGATGAATGATGATATCTATTTATATACTGGTATAACATCCGTTTCTAGTGATGGTTCTAATATTGGGTTTGTTCTTGTCAATATGCGGACTAAAGAAACGAAATTTTATGATGTGGCTGGAGCCGAAGAAACCGCGGCCATGGCTTCAGCGGAAGGGCAAGTTCAGCAGATGAATTACATTTCCACTTTCCCACTACTTATTAATTTAGATAATAAGCCAACTTATTTAATGAGTTTAAAAGATAATGCGGGATTAGTTAAAATGTATGCTTTTGTCGATTATACAGATTATCAACGAGTTGTAGTTACTGATGCTTCTGAAGGGATTATTCAAGCAGCCCAAAATTATTTGGGTGGTAGTATCACTGTAGGCGAAGAAATGTCAGCTACTATTATTATCGATAATATAACAACTGCTGTTTTAGATGGCACAACTTATTATTATTTAAAAGCTGATGATGATGTTTATCGTGCGTCCTTAAAAATAAATCAAACCATCTTACCATTTTTAAATTCTGGTGATGAAGTAAAAATTACTTATAAAGAAGCAGAAATTAAAGAAATTGTCAATATTGAATAGTCAATTATCTTGTAAAAATGTTACTTTTTTGCTATAATTATATTGGTGAATCAATATGGATAGAAAAGTAACAGCTGCTAAATTAATTGCTGATAAGTTAAGAGGTAAAACTTATCTTACTTATGAGGAAATAGCTAATATAACCGGTTATCATCCCAAATATATTTTAAAATTAAAAAAAGAAATTTTAGAAGGTCAAATAAATTTTAAACATGGCAATAAAAATCGCCAACCAATTAATAAAATTAGCCAAAAAGAAAAAGATTATATAATCAATTTATATAAAAGAAGTAACGCAAGTATTCGGAAATTTTGTAAGTTTTATAACCGAAGGAGTTATTCTTGCATTTATAATATTTTAAATGAAGCTGGATTAATTAAGAAGAATTAGTCAAATGACTAATTTTTTTTGCCCAAACAACTAGGCATTATTTGCATATAATAACTAACGAAAAGTAACTTTTCAAATAAGTGGAAGGAAAAGATATTTATGTTTTTGAGTGATATGTGTGTAGGGAATAAGGCAATTATAAAAAAATTAACTGCTAAACCGGATATTAAGCGAAGATTATTGGATTTAGGTTTAATTGAGGGCACTAAAGTTGAATGTGTCTTAAAAAGTCCTTTTAATGATCCGTTAGCTTATTTAATTAGAGGAACTGTTATTGCGATTAGGAAAAGTGACAGTCAAAAAATCGAGGTTGAATTATTATGAAAATAATTGCTTTAGCTGGTAATCCTAATGTCGGGAAAAGTACCGTTTTTAATGCTTTGACTGGCCTACATCAACACACGGGTAATTGGTCAGGAAAAACAGTTAGCAATGCTAGTGGTGAATTTAGTTATAATAACATTAATTATAAAATTTATGATTTGCCAGGTACTTATTCTTTAATAGCGCATTCTAAAGAAGAAGAAGTAGCAAGAGATTTTATCTGTTTTGCAGAATATGATTTAGTTGTTGTTGTTTGTGATGCGGTTTGCTTAGAAAGAAATCTTAATTTAGTACTTCAAACTTTAGAAATAACGAATAATGTCATTGTCTGTGTTAATTTATTAGATGAAGCTAAAAAGAAGAAAATACAGATAAATTTAGATAAACTATCGCAAATTTTAGGGGTTCCAGTCGTTGGAACAAGTGCACGAAATAAACATGGCTTAGATAAACTACTAGAAAAATTAGAAAATAAGCAATTTAATTCATATAAAATTAAATATCATGAAAAATTGGAAAAGGCAATCAATAATTTATTATTTTATTTAAATGGTAAAACTAAAAAACTATCGCCGCGTTGGGTCGCTTTAAATTTAATTAATTATGATGAAAAACTATATCAAAAAATAGTTCATTATTTGGATTATGATTTATTAAATGATAATCAAATTAAAGATGAGATTTTGTTAATTAAGGAAGAATTAAACTATGATATTAAAGATGAAATTACTAATACTATTGTTAAAACAGCGGAAAATATTAGCAAGGAAGTTGTCACTTTTGAAAATAAAGATTACAACCTTAAAAATCAAAAAATTGATCGTATCATAACTAGTAAAATTTGGTCAATTCCCATTATGATAGGAATGTTATTTATTATTCTTTGGCTAACTATTAAAGGGGCTAATTATCCATCGAATTTGTTGTTTGACATGTTTGCTTATATTGAACAATATTTAGTTAATTTTTTAGAATTTTTGAATAGTCCAGCTTGGCTAATTGGAATTTTAATATCTGGAATTTATCGTGTTTTAACTTGGGTAATTGCAGTCATGTTACCACCAATGGCGATATTTTTTCCTTTATTCACCTTGTTAGAAGATTTGGGTTTTTTACCAAGAATCGCTTTTAATCTTGATTGTGCATTTAAAAAATGTTGTGCCTGTGGAAAACAAGCTTTGACAATGTGTATGGGATTTGGCTGTAATGCTGTTGGAGTAAGTGGTGCGAGAATAATCGATTCACCAAGGGAAAGATTAATTGCTATTTTGACGAATGTTTTTGTTCCTTGCAATGGTCGATTTCCAACTATGATAACAATTATAACCATCTTCTTTGTTGGAATTAGTTCTAATAATAGCTTTTTAAGTGTTTTAATTTTAACGATGGTCATATTGCTAGGTTTTTTATTAACATTTTTAGTTTCTTATTTTTTATCTAAAACAGTTTTAAAAGGACTTCCCTCATCTTTTACATTAGAGTTACCACCTTATCGTCGTCCGCAAGTCGGTAAAGTTATAATCAGATCAATTTTAGATCGCACAATATTTGTGTTGGGAAGAGCTGTTATAATTGCCATTCCTGCTGGAGCTTTAATTTGGCTGTTAGGAAATATTAATATTAATAATTTATCACTTTTAAATTATATTGCTGATTTTTTAGATCCATTTGCTAGAGCAATAGGTTTGGATGGTGTTATATTATTATCCTTTATTTTGGGATTTCCGGCTAATGAAATAGTTATTCCTATTATGTTGATGATTTATTTATCGACCGGACAAATTATCGAATTTGAAAGTTTAGAAAGTTTAAGACAGATTTTAGTTAATAATGGTTGGACATTTGTAACAGCTTTATGTATGTTAGTTTTTACCCTTTGTCATTTTCCTTGTTCAACAACTTGTTTAACAATAAAAAAAGAAACTGGCAGTATTAAGTGGACTTTATTAGCTATTTTTTTACCGACGACTATTGGAGTTATTCTTTGTTTTATAATTAATCAAATTGCTAATTTATTATAAAGAGTTAATTAATTTAAAAAATTAGCCCTTTTTTTTATGAAAATAATTGAAAATTTTGTCATAATATGGTAAAATTATTAACATAATGCAAACTACGGAGAAGGGAGTATTTATGATTAATTTTATAGTGGTTGATGATGTCAAAGAAATAACTAAAAAAGTTGAAAATATAATTAATAAAATAATGATGAATAATAAACTTGAATATAAAACACATATTTTTTATGATTATAACAATGAGTTTAAAGAATTAGTCGATAAACCGTTAACAAACAAAATTTATTTTTTAGATATTGAAACTCAATCAGCATCAGGAATTGATATTGCTAGATTAATTAGGAAAAATGATTTAGACAGTGTTATTATTTTTATAACTGCGCATGAAGAATTGGGATCAACTATTATTAAAGAACAACTTATGGTTTTAACTTTCATCTGTAAATTCGACAATTTCGATATTAAAGTTAAAGATGCTATTATGAAATCATTATCTTATATTGGTAAGAAACGGATAATTAAATTTACTGATAATAATGCGGTTTATATTATTCCAATTAAAGATATTTTATACATTACACATGATAATGTTGAAAGAAAATGTTTAATAAAAACAGCTAATAGAATTTATAAAGTAGGGAAAACTTTAGCTGAGTTAAGTGAAATGGCAAATGGGGCTTTAGTTTATAGTCATCGAGCTTGTTTAGTTAACGAAGAAAGAATTGTTAAAGTTGATAAGAAAAATAAATCAATTTTATTCGATAATGGTGATCGTATTAATCTAGTATCAGATAACTATAAGAAAGAGGTAAGTCAAAAATGCTAGAAGCGATAAAACTTTATTTTTTACCATGTTTTATTAATGCAATAACTGTTGTTTATTTATCTAAAAAAATATTAAATATCAGTTTGGATATTAAAAAAATTAAATTTTATATTATTATTCTAATCACAACATTAGTATTTATATTTAATTATATTTACGTTGATAAATCAGTTAGATTTATTAACAGTACAATAATGACAGTCATATTTTTATATTTTCTTTTTAATACAGATTTAAATAATATAATTATTGCTACTATATTTGAGCAAATAATTATGTTTATCTCTGAAATAATTTTTTCATTAATTGTTTTGCTGATTTCACAAAGTACAAGTTTTTTGTTTGAACTGGATTATGGTATATTAATAAGTAATTTATCTATATGTTTAATATCTATATTGTTTATTAATATGAAACCTGTTTATTTAGGTATTGTTAATATTATAAACATTATGAACAAAATTATAAATTATAATAAATATATCATAGCTTTAATTTTTATAAGTTCAATAAATTTTTTGCTATTTTTATTATATATGAATTATGATAATGGTTTTACAATATTTTTAAGTGTGCTACTTATACTTTTTTATACTTTTGTTGTTTATATGCTTTTAATAGAGAGAAATAAAAATTATATTTATTTAGAAAAGAATAAATTATTAATTTCTAATTTAAATGAGTATGAAAAAATGCTAGATTATCAAAGAGTAAATAATCATGAAAACAAGAATCAATTGTTAGTTATAAAGTCTATGATTGAGAAAAAAGATAAGAATACGATTGATTATATAAACGAAATAATTAAAGATAAAAGAGAAGATAATGATATTTTATATACTAAAACTAAGAGGATTCCATCTGGTGGATTACAAGGTTTAATTTATCAAAAAATGTTATTAATTCAAGAGAAAGGTATTAATATAGTTTTGGATGTTTCCACTAAAGTTAGAAAAGTTGATTTATTAAATATTTCACCCAAAATGAATTATGATATTTGTAGAATTGTTGGAATAATTTTAGATAATGCTATTGAAGAAACCGAGAAAATAAATAAAAAAGATAAAGAAATATTAATTTCTATGTATATTGATGATTATTTTAATATAGAAATTTCGAATCATTTTGTTGGTGATATTGAAATTGATAAGATTTTTAATAAAGGTTATACAACAAAAGGTAATGGCCATGGATATGGATTATCTTTATTGAAACAAATTGTTTCTGAAAACAAAAATATTATTAATGAAACTAAAATTATAAATAATGTATTTACACAAATAATCAAAATAAAAATGTAGCTTTGTTTCTACATTTTTATTTAACTAAATTTTTTGGACATTCTGGTTCATCTACGATTACCCAAAAACAAGCTTGACTACCCATATTTGCTACGAATGAACCAAATGTAGCTAAAATTGAAGCGATAAATGCCATGTACTTCCCTCCTTCGTTTATCTATATCTAAATATACCTAAGTATATTTAAATATCATTGTTTGCTAAATAAGTTATATAATTGTTATAAGGCAAATTAAATATCTTATAAACAGTTGGTGAAATCATAAACGATTGAACTAATAATGATAAAATAAAGCAATTGCTTAGAAAATTATCATTTATTAAAATTGAACAATAGACAAAAGCTATAGCAATAAAAGTTGATATATATTTGAAAAATAATCTTCTTTTGTGACTAATGATTGGCCTTTTTTGAGTATCAGCTGGTGCATTTTTATAAATAAACAAAACTAAGATAAGTCCAATTATTAATTTTAAATCATCATTAATAACTAAATATTGACACAAAATAGGAAAGCCAATGAATATAATAGTTGAACTTAATAGACAAACCCAACTTTTAGTAGCATGCAATCCAAATGAAGTAGTTCTAATAACATTATAAATTATTAAAAATATAATAACTTCTTTTAAGATTCCTAAAATATAAGCTAACAGAATAATGATAATCAATTTAGAAAAAGTTAAGTATAATCCTTCTAAGCCATATTTTATTTCGGCTAATTTTTCTTCTGAATAATTGCCATTATTTTTAATTAAACTCATTGTTTTTTCTACTACTATTTTTTTCATTTTTACAACCTCTGCGCATAAGCATAGCACATGTTTTTTTGATTAATATTAATATTGGTTTTAAAAAGTAAAAATCATGATTGAAATAAAATTTTAAAAATAAAAATTATGTACACATATTATTTTAATCATCGATAATTTGTTTTTAGACAATATGCGCGATTAGCTAACATGAAATGTGTTATTATGAAAATTACCATGTAGGAAGGAGTTTTAAAGTGCAAGGGAGAGTCAAATGGTTTAATGATAAAAAAGGCTTTGGCTTTATCGAATATCAAGATGGTATCGATATTTTTGTCCATTATTCATCAATTGTTTTTAAAGGTCATAAAACTTTAAACGAAGGTGATATAGTAGTTTTTGATTTAGTTGAAACCGATAAAGGATTACAAGCTAAAAATGTTCGATTGATGAAACAAAATGTTCTAATTTAATATACTTTTAAAGTATATTTTTTTAAAAACTTAAATGTCGAAATATGTCGAATTTTGTGGGTTTAAATTTCTTGAATTTGTGGTGATGTTATCTTATAATAAAATTGTAAGGCAATTACTAGAAGGGAGATTTGAGATTGTGAAAGGTAAAGTAAAATGGTTCAATAATGAAAAAGGTTTCGGTTTTATTGAATACAAAGAAAATGAAGATATATTTGTTCACTATTCTTCTATTTTATCGCCAGGTTATAAAACTTTGGTTGAAGGACAATATGTTGAATTTGAATTAGTTAGAACTGATAAAGGTCTTCAGGCTAAAAATGTCGTCGAAATAAAAACAGCGTTAGTATAGCGCTTTTTTTGTACTTTTGTCTTGTTTTGAATATACTATATTGAGGTGAAATATGTATAGTATATATGAGGTTTTAAATAGTGAAAATTTAGACGATATTGCTAAAAAATTAAATGTTAGTATCGATGAGCTTATCGAACTAAATGGTCAGTTGGGTGATATTATGCCAGGACAATTATTGATTGTTCCTAAACAAGATAATTTTTATCAAATTTATATAGTTAAGAAAGGAGATAATTTATATAGTATTGCTAATAAATATAATACTGATACTAAAACGCTGGAATTATTAAATGGTTTAGATGGTGACGATTATATTTATCCTAATCAAAGATTGTTAATTCCTAAAGAAAATATAGGAATATATATTGTCAACAATAATGAAACAATAACTGAGCTATTGGAAAGTCTACCTGTTGGTTGGGATAACTTAAATCGACTAAATAAAAAAATTTATTTAAAGCCAGAACAAATTATAATATATGATAAAAAAGATTTGAAATAAGTCTTTTTTTATTGTATAATGATAAAGGTGATGTTAATGAAGAAAATATTATTAATTTTAATGGGATTATTTTTAATTACTGGTTGTGGACAAAGAAATTATACTCAATTATCTTATTCAGAATTGGAAAATAAATTAAATAATAAAGATGATTTTGTTTTAGTAGTTGGTTCATCAACTTGTGTGGCTTGTGAAGATTATGAAGAAACAATGAAGGATATTATGACTAAAAACGATATTGAAATATTTTTCTTAGATTTAAATGCTTTAACTGATGAAGAAAATACTAAAGCATATAGTAAGTTTCATGTTAATTCAACGCCAACGACAATCTTTATCAAAGAAGGTGAAGAGACTAGTA
>CALVVP010000086.1 GCA_944363895.1 uncultured Bacilli bacterium
TTTTGAATTAGTATATATAGTACCAATTCGGAAATATTCGAATTGGCGCTAGTATCACACTAGCCAACCCCTTTTTATTCTTTTATGCGAACTATTCCTCAGGGGGGAATAGTTCTTTTTTGTACCCTTTTTATTCTAGTACAAATCCATTATAATATATGAAAAATAATTAAGTCAATATATTTTATTTATAGTTGTGTCAAAATGTGTCAACTATTTCAATTTTATTTTATCTTTAGCTACTTCTTCCAAAGCCCGACCAATTGGCTTTTTAGAAACATACTCATATTCTTTTAATTGATAATGTTTAGTTTCTTCAATCTCATGCGCTCTTTTAGCAACAAGATTAACTAACAAATATTTAGAACCAATTTGATTAAGTAGCTTGTCAATAGATGGATAAATCATTTTAATCACCTTCCTCATATTAATAATAAACCAAAAATCATATATTTACAACAAAATTCTTAAAATTTGACATTATTTGACAATATCTCTTAATCCTTTTAATATTTCGACCATAGCCCAAGTATCTTGTAAACAATATTCTACTAGCTTTTGGTATTTATATTCATATTCTTGTTTATTCATCGTTTTAAATTTGGCATAAGTCACTAAAGCATCGACCCCATTAGCTATATCCATTCCCTGATAAGTTAAATTACTAAATAAAGGTAAAATTTTTTTGATGGAAAAAGAGCCTTGCATATCTTCATGATAATAATTAAATAAAGCTGCTTCCTCTTTAGGATAACCTAAAGTTTCATATAATTTAGTATTAGTTTTAATAATATTCATCAAATCAAATACTCTATCTCTAATACTTAATAATTCTTTTTTATAATTAGGAAAAATATCCGCTAATTCTTTTAATCGACTTTTTTCAAAAGATTCATTATAAACTAAAATAGTTCCTTTATCCCCAATATCTTCAATTAATTTTTTAATTAATTCTTCGCGGTGGTCAAGTTCATCTTTAGCTAAATATCCATAATGATCTTTTATTTTATCACAAACTCCCGGTTCTTTTTCGATATGTAAAGAAAATTGAAATACTGATTGAGTATAAGGTTTTTCCCCTCTAAATCTTGGTAATGGACAAGGAAAAGTTTCAAAATCTAAATGGTAGACAGGATAACTAATTTGTTTTAGTCCATCTTTTATTTTATCTTTATTGATATAGGGAATATGGGTTTTAACCACTTTTTTTTGAATTTGATTTTTTTCTCTTAATAAATCTTTGTCTTCAACTTCTAACACACTAGTTATACCATTATTAATTAATTCATAAACTGATTTTTTATTAAAGCCATAATGATTATCTAAATAAGTTAAAATAGAATTTTTTTCAGGTAAAATGTTAAAGCACAAATCAAAAAATTGACATTTTGTTGACTTTTTATTTTCACAAAATATCCCTACTTCACATCTTTTTTTATCTAATCGGGCAATATATTCTTCTAATTTTCGCCGGTCTTGGTCAATTTTTTCTTGATAAATTTTCGTAATTGAAGTCAAATCAAAATAAGTAATAATCTCATTATTATAAACAGGTACGCCCTTTTCATATTTACCGTCAAAAGTATAATCATCATTTAAAACAGCTAAATAATAATGAATTTTATTAATTTTATCTAGTTGGTTGTTTTGTTTTAAATCATTTTCAATAATATATCTTTGTACCGCTAAATCATAAACATAATGTCCGGCTTGATCATAACGATCTAATAATTTGTTTCTGATTTTATAATATTTATCGGGTAAATTGTTATTATTATCTTCTAGTAAGTGATAAACATTATTTTGTTTTTCAAAAATAGAAATAAAATCTTTTTCTTTATAACCCAAACTTAAAAATTTTTTACTTGTGGTCGCTTTTACTTCGATAATATTAAACGAGTCATGATCTTCATTATAAATATCGACATAACAAATATATCTAATACCATTTATTTTACAATCAAAACTTTCCTGTTCAAAAGTATTATAAGCATATTTTAATGTTCCTTTAAAATAATCTTTGGCCGAATTACCAGCTAATATTTCCACTTCATTATAATAAGGTAACATTACTTCCATTTGTTCATCTACTTCAGTATCAGCAGTTAATTCTTTTAACAACTCATTTTGCTCTTCTTTTAAATATTCTTCGTAACTAATATCACTATTTAATATTTCTTCCTTTAAATCATCTAAGGCGACATATCTAGGACATCTGGAATAATTAATAAATTTAGTTTTCGTTATTGCCATACTTCACCTTTAAATCATTATATATTTGATCGATTTTATCTTTATTATAAGTTCTTTCATTTAATCTTTTTTCTAAAGTATTGTAAATAAATTTTCTCGTTGTCAACCAAACACCAGTCACTTTAAAAGAAATTCCTGGTTGAATAATGAAATAGTGATAAATATTGTCTTTAATAATAAACGGATTATTTACTTTTTTATCGTTAATCGTCCATTCTAAATCATTAATATCCCCTTTTAAAACACCACTTTTGTTTAACGAAGCAAATTCAAAAACTCCTGATTCATTAATAACAATTAAATTATGATCGATAATTAAAGTTTTTTGATAAGTTTTTAAATTATTAATTTCTGAAATAATTAATTCATTATCCGTATATTTTCTTATTTTTTTAAAAGGACTCCCATATTTATCATAATCGATCATTAATTTAATTACTGTCAAGGTATTTAAAATAACGAAAACAAAGAAAAGACATGTTAAAGGAATACTAAGAAAAGAATTTAACATAAACAAATTAAAAATCCGTAAAACAATTATCGGGGCGACGATAACATAGACAATTGCCAGAGCATAAAATAAAGATTTTTTCATTTTTACCACCATATTAATCATAACACATTTAGCTTAATAATAAAAGTACCGACTTAAGCAGTACTTAATTAATATTTTAAAAATTAACTAAATTATTATCGTTAAAACTAAAATAATTATCTTTACCAATGATTATATGATCTAAAACTTTAATACCTAATATTTTCCCTACTTCAATCAACTGTTTAGTCATGATTATATCATTATTCGAGGGATTAATATTACCGGATGGATGATTATGAACACAAATAATACTAGAAGCACTTAAAAGATAAGCTTCTTTAAATATTTCTCGCGGATGAATTAAACTTTCATTAATCGTTCCAATAAACAATAATTTATCTTTAATAATATGGTTTTTAGTATCTAAATAGACACAATAAAAATATTCTTGTAATTTATCACCCAATTTAGCTTGATAATATTCATAAATACTACTTGAAGAATAAACCTTAATTTGATTAAGATTATCGATTTTCTGATTTAATCTTTTGCCTAATTCGATTGCAGCTAAAATCTCACAAGCTTTTGCTTTCCCAATCCCTTTTATTTTTATTAAATTTTCTAAATTAATATCTTTTAAATTATTAATATTTTCAATTTGTTTTAAAATATTACTAGCTAAAGTTTTAACTGAATAATCTTTAGTTCCCGTTTTAAGTAAGATTGCTAATAAATCTTCATTACTTAAATATTCAACCCCTTTATTAATTAATCTTTCTCTTGGTCTTTCACTTAATGGAATATCCTTAATTAAAACATTCATGATTCCTCCTTATATTTACTTAACACTTGTTTACATATTTCTTTAATCGTATCTTCATCATCAGTATTATTTAAAACCATATCATATTGTCTTAAAGATGCAATAAATTCTTGATCAGTTAAAGTGGTAGTTTTAACAATGGTATCGATATCTTTACTTTGATAATATTCTTGAATTTTGTCAACATTAGAACTATCCAAAGAAATACCGATATAAACATAATACATATTATCGATTACACTATAAATATAATCAGTTAAGTGAGTTGTATTTTCTTGCATACTCTCCATACTAGAATAAACTCCTTGTTGAATTAAATAAGCGGTTTCACTTTCATTAAAAACAGGAAAAATATCTGTTTTTTCATATTCTTTTAATATGTAAAAAGACAATAAAAAACCGACTAATAAAGATGCAATAATAGTTAATAAATATTTTTTCATAATCCTTCACCATTATTATCATACCCTATTAATCAGTCGAAAAATGTCGAAATTTATTTCATCAATTCAATTATTTTAGTAATTATGTCGTTAATATGAACATCAAATACCTGATTAGTTTCTCTTACCTTTAATTCAACTAAACTATTTTTAGCTTTTTTACCAATCGTTATCCGATATGGAATTCCAATTAAATCCATATCATTAAATTTAACACCGGCTCTTAAATCACGGTCATCTAAAATAGTATCAATATTATTATTCATTAAATTATTATATAAAGCATTAGCAATTGATTTTTGTAAATCATCATCTTTATCGATCAACACAATACTTACTTTAAATGGTGCGATATTAACTGGCCAAATAATCCCATGTTCATCGTTTTTTTGTTCGACGACACTAGCCATGATTCTTCCTAAACCAATACCATAACAGCCCATAACGACTGGTTTTAAAGTGTTAAATTCATCTAAATAATTTAAATCTAATGCTTTAGAATATTTTGTACCTAACTTAAAGGTATTACCAATTTCAATGCCATTTTTAAAATATAGTTTTTTACCACATTTAGGACAAGCATCAAATTCTTTGACATTTTTAATATCCCCAATATAATCATATTTGAAATCTGCAGTGTTGACATTTTTATAGTGGTAATCGGTTTTATTTGCCCCAACTATATAGTTATATTTATATAATATATCATTATCGATGATTATCTTTATATCTAAACCAATTGGTCCAGCAAAGCCAACTTTCGCCTTGGTAACTTTCTCTACTTCTTCAAAACTAGCTAGTTCGATTTTCGTGCCACCGACTAATTTTAACAATTTAGTTTCGTTGATTTCTCTATCACCACTAACTAAACAAGCATATAAAGTATCATCGATTTTATAAATTAAAGTTTTAACAAACTTATCTTTATCCTCTTCTAATAAATTAGAAACTTCTTCGATTGTTTTCGCATTTGGTGTATAAACTAATTCTCTTGTCTTCGGTTTTTCTGCTTTTTCTTTATTGATAACACATTCACTTACCTCGATATTAGAAGCATAACCACAATCACATAAAACTAAAATATCTTCACCAATATCAGTAACTGCTTGAAATTCTTCACTTAATAAGCCACCCATAACTCCAGTATCGGCAGTTACGATACGATAATCGATACCAATTCTATCGAATATTTTTTTATAAGCTTCAAACATTTTATGATAAGATTTATCTAAACCATCTAAATCTTGATCGAAGCTGTAAGCATCTTTCATAAAAAATTCTCTTACTCTAATCAAACCAAATCGCGGTCTTGGTTCATCACGATATTTATTGCCAATCTGATATAAATTGAAAGGTAAATCTTTATATGATTTTACTTTCATTTTAGCAGCTTCGACAAAAAATTCTTCATGTGTAGGTCCAAGTACTAAAGAACGATTATAACGGTCTTTTAAACTAAACATCGAATCGCCAAAATTATCTCTTCTACCACTACTGATATAAACATCTTCTGGTAATAAATTAGGCATCAATAATTCATTAGCGCCTGCTTTATTCATCTCTTCTCTAATGATATTTTCGATATTTTTTAAAACCTTTAAACCTAATGGCATATACATATAAATACCATTACCGATTTTTTTAACCATTCCACTTTTAACTAGTAGATTACCACTTACTGTTTCTTCATCTTTAACATCTTCTCTAAAAGTATAAAAAAAGTTTTCACTTAAACGCATACACTTCACCTCAACAATTTAATTATATCACATTTAAGACTAAGCACTTACATAT
>CALVVP010000087.1 GCA_944363895.1 uncultured Bacilli bacterium
TATTATACAGTTGAACATAATAAACAAGTTTATTCTCATGTATCTTCATATGGGGAAAGGGGCATTTTTGCCTTTTTATCAAAAACTTGTTTTTTATTTATGTTTTTTTAAAGCAATAGCATAAAAACAATCATATATTTTTAATTTCCAAAAAAATATGTTATAATTTTAAATGATTAAAGGAGTGAAAGAATGAAGAAGACTAAAATTATCTGTAGTATCGGACCAGCTAGCAGCAATCCTGATATCATGTTTGAAATGGTTAAAAATGGAATGAATGTTGCCAGAATTAATTTTTCGCATGCTACTTTAGATGAACGACAAGAAGTCATTAGTTCGGTAAAAAAAGTAAGAGAAATGACCGGTGAGAATATCGCGATTTTATATGATACTAAAGGCCCCGAATTTCGTAATGATATATTAGAAAATGACCAAATAAATTTAATTGAAGGAAAGACAATTAGAGTTGTTAAAGAAAGAGTTTTAGGAAACGAAGAAAGATTTTCTGTTAATCACCCTAACGCCATTGATTCAATTAACATTGGTGATCGAATTTTACTAGAAAATGGTTTAATGAGTATCGAAGTTATCTCTAAAGAAGAAGATGGCATTACTTGTAAAATAATAAACGGTGGTATATTAGGAAACAAAAAAAGTTTAAGTGTTCCCGGTGTACATTTAAATATGCCTTTTGTAAGTGCAGAAGATAAAGCTGATATCATTTATGCCTGCCAACATGATGGTGATTTTTTAGCTCTTTCATTTGTTTCAACTAAAGAAGATATATTTCAAGTAAAAGAAATATTAAAAGAAAATAATCGTAGTGATATGAAAATAATTGCTAAAATCGAAAGCACGACCGGAATGGCTAACTTAGAAGAAATCGTTACCAATGTCGCGGGAGTGATGGTAGCAAGAGGGGACTTAGGTGTTGAAGCGGCAATGGAAGATTTACCAATTTTACAAACTAAAATTATCGAATGTTGCCGTAAACATGGTAAATTTTGTATTGTAGCTACCGAAATGTTAGAATCAATGAAAAAAAACAATCGTCCAACCAGAGCCGAAGTTTCGGATGTTGCTAATGCTGTTATTAATGGAACTGATGCTGTGATGTTATCTGGCGAAACCACCGTCGGTAAATATCCAATCGAAACTGTCAAATGTATGGCAAACATTTGTGAAAATATTGAAAAATATTTAGATTATAAAATAAATGATGAATACATTAAAAAAACGATTGATGGAGCAATTGCTTCAAATGTTGTCGAGACAACTTCCTTATTGGATGCTAAATTAATTGTAGCAACCACAATGAGTGGAAAAACAGCTGCACGAGTTAGTAATTTAAGACCAAAATGTTTAATTTTAGCCACTTGTCCTAATGAAAGAGTAGCAAGATCTTTAGCTTTAAATTTCGCTGTTTATCCCGTTGTCACTAATGTTTTCGATTCAATCGATAAAATAGTTGAAGATGCCAAAAATAAGGCACTTAACTTTGCTGATTTAAAAAAAGATGATCTTATTTTAATAACTGGGGGATTTTATGATAATTCCGATATTAAAGGAACAAACTTTATGAAAATCGAACGCATATAGTTTGTTTTTTTCTTGACTAAAATTTAGATATATCTTATAATTAATATAAGAATAAAGGGATGAGGAATATGAACAAAACCAAAATAATTGCGACAATTGGACCAGCTACTTTTAATCGTGAAATTTTAAAAGACTTAATTAATAATGGTGTCGATGCATTTAGAATTAATATGAGTTATTTTAACTTAGATTTTTGTACGCAAATTATCGATATGATAAATGAGATAAATACCACTTTAAAAACTTATACAGCAATTATTTTAGATATTAAAGGTCCAACCGTCAAAGTAGGGCACATTTTAAAGGGTAAAGCCATTTTAAAACAAAATGATAAGATTAGAATTTTTATGAATCCTATTTTAGGTGATTGTACAAAATTTAGTGTTGATTATCCTAATTTAATTAATGAAATAACTTTAAATACAACAATTGGAATCGATAATAGGGTCGAATTACAAGTATTAGATAAAGGTGAAGATTATTTATTATGTAAAGTTTTAAAAGAAGGAATAATCGAAGAAAATAAAACTGTCAATTTACCTAATATTAAACTAAGTAGAAGTTTTTTAAACGAACAAGATAAAGAAGTGATTAGATTTGCTAGTCAGAAAAATGTCGATTTTCTAGCTTTATCTTATGTATCTAGCTCTGAAGATGTTTTAGAGGTCAATGATTTATTAATTAATTTAGGGAATGATCATTTACAAATAATTTCTAAAATTGAAAATAATTATGCTTTAGAAGATATTGACAATATTATTAAAGTTAGCGATGGTATTATTATCGATCGCAAAGATTTAAGTATCGAAGTACCTATCGAAAAAATTCCTAGTATTCAAAAAAAGATAATTGCCAAATGTCATGCGAAAGGAATTGTTAGTATTATTGCTACTGACTTATTATCGGCAAATAATGCCAGTGATTATCCGATTAGAGCCGAAGTATCCGATATTGCTAATGCTATTTTAGATAGTGCAGATGCAATTATGTTATCTGATGAAACAACTATTGGTACTAATCCGGTTGCTACTTTAAAATTATTAGAAAAAATTATCAAAACAGCGGAAGAAGATATCGATTATGAATATATGTTAGAGCAATCGATTAAAACCGAAAAAAGAGATTTAACCGGTTCTTTAGCTTATAGTGTGGCAGGATGTGCTTTAAGACTAAATTGTAAAGCTATCTTCACGCCGACTATCCGCGGTTATACAGCTAAAAAAATCAGCCGCTTTCGACCACTTTGTCCAATTATCGCACCGAGCCCAGATATTAATACGACTAAATCTTTAGCCTTAAATTTTGGTGTTTATCCAATTTTAATCGACGATTTAAATAGTTTAGACGCCATTATTGAAAAAAGTAAAAAAATCGCCCAAGATGTTTTATTGTTAAAAGAAAAAGACAGCATTATTATCACCGGTGGCTATCCATTTAAAAAAGTAAAAAATACTAATTTCATGAAAATAGAAGAAATATAAAGGGGTGAATTTATGTATAATTTAGGAGAACATTTTAAAATTGATTATGAAAAAATAATGCCTAATCAAGAGAGTATTTTTCAAGGTAAAAACTATCGTTTTACAATTTTAACTGAACGTTTAATTAGAATTGAATACCGCTTAGATGGCAACTTTTTAGATGCTCCAACCCAATTAGTTAGAAATCGTAATTTTAAAAAACCAGAATTTACGGTTAAACAAGATAAAAATTATTTAGAAATAACGACATCTTATTTTAAACTTTTTTATACTAAAGAACAAAAAATAAGTAGTAGCAAAAATTTTTATGTCCAAGTTTTAAATACTGAAAGAAGTTGGCATTATAATCATGTGGAAGCTAAAAATTATAGTGCACCAGTATTAATTGAAGATGGGAAAATTGAAAATACTAAAAGTTTATATTCTTTAGATGGATTTGTTTCAATCGATGATTCTAAAGGAAAAATTATTACGCCTGAAGGAACTGTTATCGAAAATGAGCATGAAGGTATCGATATTTATTTATTTGTTTATCTAAATGATTTTGATTTATGCTTAAAAGATTATTATAATTTAACTGGTTATCCAGCTTTAATTCCACGTTTTGCTTTGGGTAACTGGTGGAGTCGAAATAATGATTATAATGATACATCTTTAAAAGAATTAGTTGACAATTTTAGTTCTAATAAAATTCCTATTTCCATTGTTCTATTAGATAAGGATTGGCACATTCGTACCTTTAAAGATAAAGAACACTTAAAAACTGGTTTCACTTTTAATAAAGAATTATTTAAAGCACCATATGAAATGATTTCTTATCTTCATTCCCAAGGCATAAGAGTCGGTTTAAATATTAATCCCACCGAAGGTTTTTATAATATCGATGAATATTATGAACAAGCTAAAAAATATTTAGTTCCTGATGAAAATGGTGTCATACCATATAATGTTTTAGACCCTAAATGGATCGATGTTTACTTAAAAATATATATTCATCCTTTAGATGCTTTAGGTGTTGATTTTTATTGGTTAGATTGTTACGATAAAAAGAATATTAATCAAGATTATTTACTTAAACATTATCAATTTTATGACATGGAGAGAAATTATAAACGTCGTCCAATGGTTTTGGGTTATAATGCTTTAATTGCCCAACACCGTTATCCCGTTTTATATGCTGGTAAAACAGTCGTTAGCTGGGACTCTTTAAAACAAATTCCTAAATATAACGCTAGTGCGACTAATCTTGGTATTACCTGGTGGAGCCATGATATTGGCGGTTATTTTAAAGGCGTTGAAGATAATGAATTGTATACTCGTTATGTTCAATTAGGAACATTTTCACCCATTTTAAAATTCGGTGCTGATAAAGGCAAGTATTATAAAAGAGAACCATGGCGTTGGAGTGTTAAAACATTTGGTATTGTCAAAGATTATTTAGAATTAAGACATAAGTTGATTCCTTATTTGTATAGTGAAGCTTATAAATATACCATTGAAGGAACACCTTTAATTAAGCCGATTTATTATATCGCTCCGGAAATGTATGATGATTTATTATATAGTGACGAATATTATTTTGGTAGTCAATTATTTATTTGTCCAATCACCAAGAAAAAAGATTATGTTATGAATCGGGTTGTTCATCGCTTTTATATGCCCGAAGGGATTTGGTATGATTTCTTTACTGGTAAAAAATATCCAGGTAATAATAATTATGTATCTTTTTATAAAGATCAAAATTATCCTGTGTTTGCTAAAGCAGGAAGTATTATTCCTTTAGGCTATAACGATAATATTAACGATACCACACCACCTAAAAATATGGAAATTCATTTTTTCCCAGGCATTAGTAATGAATATTTATTATATGAAGATGATGGTATGTCTAGTTTATATAAAAAAGGTTTTTATTTATTAACCAAGATTGAGTATAACTATATGCCAAGTAACTACACTGTTATTATTCGTGCTTTAGAAGGAAAAAGTGGTATTGTTCCAGAATATCGTAATTATAAATTGATTTTTCGAAATGCTAAAAAAGCTACTGATGTTATTGTCTATGAAAACAAAGAAGAAATAAAATGTAAATCTTATGTGTCAGGTCCTGATTTTATTGTCGAAATAGAAAATGTTCGTTCAATTGGCCAATTAACCGTTAATTGCAAAGGTAAAGATATTGAATTTGATCCAACTCGTTTAATCAATGATGATATTGCCGGTATTTTAGATGATTTACAAATTGAAACCTTGATGAAAGAAAAAATCGATGCGGTTATCTTTAGTGATTTACCAATTAAGAAGAAAAGAATTGCCATTAGAAAATTAGGACGCAAAGGTTTAGAAAGAAAATTTGTTAAATTATTCTTAAGATTATTAGAATACATTAGTACTGTCTAATGTATTTTT
>CALVVP010000088.1 GCA_944363895.1 uncultured Bacilli bacterium
AAGCCACTAATGGTTCTATAGATGAAGCTATCAACTGGTTACGTGAAAAAGGAATTAGTAAAGCAGCTAAAAAAGCAGATCGTATTGCTGCTGAAGGATTAGCCGCTACACTTATAGATGGTAACAACGCAGTTATTGTTGAAGTTAATTCAGAAACTGACTTTGTTGCTAAAAATGAAGAATTTAAAGATTTGGTTAATACTATTTTAAATGCTATTATTACTAACGATGTTAAAACTAATGAAGATGTTTTAAAATTAGATGTTAATGGTGAAACTATTGAACAAATTATCATTAACAAAACATCTAAAATTGGTGAAAAATTATCATTTAGAAGATTTGAAAAATTAACTAAAACTGACAATCAAGTTTTTGGTTCATATCTACATATGGGAGGTAAAATTGCTGTATTAGTTACTTTATCTAATACTACTGAAGAAGTTGCTAAAGATGTTGCTATGCATGCTGCAGCAATGCGTCCTAGTGTCGTAAGAAGAGACCAATTATCTAAAGAAGAAGTAGAAAAAGAAAGAGAAATCCTAAAAGAACAAGCTATGAACGAAGGTAAACCTGCTGATATAGCTGAAAAAATGGTTGAAGGTAGATTATTAAAATTCTATCAAGAATCATGCTTAGAAGAACAAGCTTTCGTTAAAGACGATAGTATCAATGTTTTAACTTATGTTAAAAATAATGGTGGAACAATTGATAATATGGTTAGATTCGAAGTAGGCGAAGGTATGGCTAAAAGAGAAGAAAACTTTGCTGAAGAAGTCGCTAAACAAATGGGTGAGTAATCACTCATTTTTGTATGACTGAATAAAAAAACTTAACAAAATATTATTAGTTAAGCATTTGGTAGTTTTTCAATTTTTGTAAAAATTTGTATAATTTTACAAAAATTTACATATATTATATTTGACAAGTAATATTATTTGTGATATATTATTTGTACCGGAAGCAAACTGCTTTGTCAGGTCTATAACTGATGCATGATTTTTAATTTAGTGCTAAGCACCATCTCAGTTAGGAATTAGGAACGCAAGTTCCTTTTTCTTATGGTAAAAATAATTTGACTTCTATAAAACTTATTGTTGCTGTTATATCAGTTCCTTTAGTTAAATATAATTCATATTTTTTATGTAGATAATGTGATATAATATCAGCACTTTGAATACCGAAATTATATTTTGAATTATAATTTTTTACTTTTATATTAAGTCCATTTTCTAAAATAGGTTTATGAATTATAGAATAATCATAATTAATAATGCCATTTACCAATTCTTCATAAATGCTGTCTTTTAAATTATAATATCCATTACTTTTAGTTTTAGCGTCATCAATTTTAATATTAAGATATACTGGTTTAGTTATATCAATTTTTTGATTATTTATGGCATATAATATTATTTCTTTAATGACTCTTTTTTGGGCATAATCTGTATATCTGCCACGAGCAGATTTATCTTGCATAATTGAATCATAAATTTTTTTATTGTTAATAAACACTCCATAGTTATATTCTTTTTTTATTAAATTAAATAGTCGTCTACTATCTTTAGCTTTTATTTTAGTTGTACCTTTTATCTCAATACAATTATTATTGCAATTATTTTTATTTTGATTGCAATATTTGCATTTAATACTATTAATAACACTTTTATATTTATTGATATAATTTATATAATCTTTGTTTGAAAAAAAGAATAATTCACCGAATATGCATGAATTTTCATTAGAATTTAATTTGCCTGAATCATCCATTAATATAAATATTTCATTTTTCATTGCTTTACCCCCATCTAACATCTATTTTAAAATATTTTATTAGCAAGTTTTAATTCAATATTTTTTGTTTCTAAGTAAGTTTTAAAAAATTATAAAATCGTTATTATTGGTTTTAGCCTAAAAACTATAAATAGATTATATCATTTACATAAATATTTGACAACAAATTATATGTATGAAATTTAAAATAAAAGAAATCAAAGCTTTTTTAACTTTAATTTCTTTTTTAATCTAATGATTAATATTAAAATTATTATTATTAATACAATTAAAATATTATCGGTAAGAAAACTAATAATTGAAAAAGTTAAGCTACCACTATAAATAACAGGAATTGTCTCAATAATTTCATCATTTAAAAAAATATCGATGGTTCCAATTTCACCTTTTTTAGTAAAATAATCTAATTTTTCTAAACCATTATAACGGTATTCAAAATCATCTTTATCAATGCTTTTTTCTAAATATTTAGAAATAGTTTCCGTTGCTTTTATTTCCAATTGCTGTTCTTTACTATTTTTAGTTTCTAAAGTTACAATTGTATCGTTTGGGGTGACAATATCTAAATAATGATAATTAGAAGTATAATAATCGTATAGCATTAAAGCATCCATAATATGAAGGGGTTGGTCACTTTCACCATCAGCTTCCGTTGTTATCAGTAAATATTCAACACCGTCATAATTGGCAATACTAGATAAGCAGTATCCAGCTTTAGTTGTAAAACCAGTTTTAGAACCATAAATATAGTTATTAGTTAAGTCATAACGATTTAAATAATTAGAAAAGACACTTCTAAATGTTAAAGAACCATCACTAGTGGTATAACTATTAGCTGTATATATTTCCTTAAATAAAGGATTTTGTAAAGCGTATTTAAGAATAATACTAATCTCTTTAACTGTGGAATAATGATTATCAGTATCAAGACCCGATGTATTAGCAAAATGCGTATTAGTTAATCCTAAAGATATAGCTTTATCATTCATTAATTTAACAAAATTATCTTCATTGCCTGCTATATAATAAGCTAAAGTTTTAGTTGCATCAGCTCCTGAGGGAAGTAAAACGCCATATAATAAATCTAAGTAAGTAACTCTTTGGCCAACTCTAAAACCGGCTACTGAAGCATTGGCTTCAATTAAACCGTCCAATGCTTCATAAGGAACTTCGACATATTCATTAACATCTTCAATATTTTCAATGGCAACAATCGTAGTCATTATTTTAGTTAAACTAGCAATATAAGTTCTTTCATCAGCATTTTTTTCAAAAATAATACTATCATCGTTCATATTATATAAAATTGCATGATTAGAATTTATTTCTAAGGCTTTAATGTTAAGAGGAATAAAAATGACTAAAAAAGCTAAATATTTAAAATATTTCATGAAATCCTCCTACATATAAATTTCATCAATAATTTTTATTTTACTAATTTGTTTTAATTTATCTTTTATTTTATTAAAATTATCGATAGTAATATTAATATCGTAAATTGGGGTTTCAAAAAAATCTTTATTAATAATAATACTTTCATTTAATAAATAATCAATTTCTTTAATTTTAGAATAATCAAAAGCAATTCTAATCAAAAATCCTTTTTGTAATTCTTTAATTCTCAACCCATTTTTAGCCGCATTACTATAAGCTCTAACTAAGCCACCAGCTCCTAATTTAATACCACCAAAATATCTAATGACAACACATAAAACATGATCCAAATTTTCTTTTTTTAAGATGTTTAAAATTGGCAGACCAGCGGTACCAGATGGTTCACCATCATCGCTTGCTTTAATATTATTATCCACAATATAAGCATAACAATAGTGAGTGGCATCTTTATATTCTAATTTTACTTTTCTTAATTTTTCATTGACATCAATTAGACTATCAATGTGAAAATAAATGGTAATAAATCGTGATTTATTAACAATAAGTTCGTTTTTACTATCGCTAACTGTTTTCATAAATCTCACCAATTTAATTATAACTTATTATTTAAAATAAGTCTAGTTTGTGATAAAATAAATGGTATGAAAAAGTTTAAAAAAATCTATATTGAAATAACTAATATTTGTAATTTAAATTGTTCATTTTGTTCAAAAGATAATAAAGAAAAACGCGAAATGACTTTAATAGAATTTGAACACATTTTAAAACAAATTGATAATTATACTGATTATTTATATTTACATGTTAAAGGAGAACCATTATTACATTCTGAAATAGAAGAGATAATTAATTTATGTAAAAAGTATCATAAATATATCAATATCACAACTAATGGAACTTTATTAAAACAAAAATTAAATATTTTAGAAAATGTTCGCCAAATTAATATTTCTTTACATAGTTTAATCGACAAAAATAAATTAATTGATATTTTAAAATGTGGTGATTATTTAAGTGAAAAAAATGTCCAAGTAGTTTATCGTTTTTGGACAAATAACAATCATGATTTAATTAAAAATATTTTAGATTATTATAATTATAAAGATGAATTATCTAATAATATGAAATTAAAAGATAATCTTTATTTAAATAAATCATTTGAATTTGTTTGGCCAAGTTTAAATAATCCTTTTATAAGTAATATTGGCTATTGCCAAGGTATGAATAGTCATATTGGTATTTTAGTTGATGGAACAATTATTCCTTGCTGTTTGGATAGTAGTGGCATTATAAATTTAGGTAACATTTATGAAGAAGATTTAAAAGATATTTTAAATAAAGAAAAAACAAAACAAATTATTAATGGCTTTAAAAATAATAAATTAGTTGAAGAATTATGTCAAAAATGTGATTTTAGAAAGAAGGTGTTTAAATGATTAAAGAAAAATTATCGTTAGTTCCGCAAAAACCAGGATGTTATTTAATGAAAAATAAAGACGGCAATATTATTTATGTTGGGAAAGCTAAAAAGCTAAAAAACCGTTTAAGCTCTTATTTTAGAGGCACTCATTTTGGTAAAACTGCTAAATTAGTTAGTGAGATAGTTGATTTTGATTATATGGTCGTCAATACCGAAATGGAAGCTTTGATTTTAGAAAATAATTTAATTAAACAATATGATCCGAAGTATAATATTTTATTAAGAGATGATAAAAGTTATCCTTATATTGAATTAACTAACGATAATGTTCCAAGATTGACAATTGTAAGAAGCATTAATCGTAAAAAAAATCTAAATCATCTATATGGACCTTATCCTAATGTTACGGCAGCTAGGAATACCGTAAATTTACTAAATCGGATGTATCCTTTAAGAAAATGTACAACTTATAATAAGAAACCTTGTCTTTATTATCACATTAATCAATGTTTAGGCTATTGTACTAATGATGTTCCCCAAGAAAAAATAGAAGCGATGCGCAATGATATCATAAAATTTTTAAAAGGGGACCATAGCTTAATAACGGATAAGATAAAAAAAGAAATGTTAGAAGAAAGTGAATTAATGCATTATGAAAAAGCCAAAGAACTTAAAGAATTATTAGATTATATTGAAATAGTTTTAACTAAACAACAAGTTGAAATGGGCGATATGATTGATCGAGATGTCTTTGGATTTTATACCGATAAAGGATATTTATCAATACAAGTTTTTTTCATAAGAGGTTCAAAATTAATCGGCAAACATTCAAAAATCTTTCCTTTAATCGATGATGTGGAAAATAGTCTTACTAGTTATATTACTAAATTTTATGATAAAGATATAATTAAACCAAAAGAAATATTAATACCTAATGGCCTAGATAACGAATTAATTGGCGAATACTTAAACATAAAAGTTTTAAGTCCCATTAAAGGAAATAAGAAAAAAATTATCGATATGGCAGTTAATAATGCGAAAATACTATTACACGAAAAATTTGAACTTATTAAAAAAGATGAAGAAAAAACGACTTTGGCTAACGAAGAATTAAGAAAAGTTTTAAAACTTTCTAAATTAGATCGCATTGAAATATTTGATAATTCTAATCTTTTTGGCAACTTTAATGTATCCGGAATGGTTGTTTATATCGACGGTAAAGAAGCCAAAAACGAATATCGTAAATATAAAATAACAGTCGATAAAAATGATGATTACGGAACGATGAAAGAAGTAATTTATCGCCGATACTTTCGAGTTTTAAAAGATAATTTACAAAGACCTGATTTAATAATTGTCGATGGCGGAATAGGGCAGATGCATGTGGCAAGAGAAATATTAAGTAGTTTGAATTTAGATATTATGGTAATAGGATTAAAAAAAGATGATAAACATGCGACTAGTAAGTTATTAGCGTTTGATCCGATAGTTGAAATTGATATTGATAAAAATAGTAATTTATTTCATTATTTAGAAAGAATGCAAGATGAAGTTCATAATTATACTATTAATTATCACAAACAATTAAGAAGTAAAGGCAGTTTAGAAAGTGTTTTAAGTAACATTTCTGGAATTGGTGAAAAAAGAAGAATTATGTTATTAAAAAAATATAAAAGTATTAATAAACTAAAAGAATTAAGTTTAGAAGAATTAGAAAATATTTTACCAAAAGAAGTAGCCAATAATTTATATGAATATTTACAAGAATTTGACAAATAATTTATTTTTGCTATTATATATAGCTGGTGATTAGACATGACAGATTTACATTTTCAAAGTGAAGAACATTTAAATAGTTTTATTAAAAATCTACAGTTCATCGGTCTTGGTTCAGAAAGTTATTGCTATAAACTTGACAAAAATACAACATTTAAGTATTTATGTGGACCTGCTTATATAGAAAGAAGTAAAGAAGAAATATTACAATTTAAAGATATTAATATACCTAATTATATTTTCGCTGAAAATCTCGTTTACATAAAAGAGGAAATAGTTGGTGTTTTAATGAAATATATAAATGGGGAAAATCTTGAATTTCACAAATTAGATCAAATAAAAGTTTTAAATTTAATAAAAGCTTTAGATGATTTAATGTTGGCAACTAAACAATTGTCTAATTTAAATATCATCGCTTTTGATGTATGCCCTGTCAATATTTTATATAGTAAAGGTAGATTCTATTTAATTGATACAATGGATTATCTAAAAGTAGAAGATAGTAGTGAAAAGATTTTTCAAGATAATATGGCTCATATTACATTTAATATTTATCAGTCAATAATTACTGCGCCAATTTTAAAATTTATAACTTCTATTCCTGAAATAAAAGATTTTAAAAAAGATGTCGAACTGTTAACTAACCCTAGTTATATTTTAAAAGTTTTATTAGAAGAATTAAATAATTATTTTGGCTGTGAAATAAAAACAATTAAAGAAGCTAGTAAAAAATTAATAAAAAACTAGCTTCTTACTTTTAATTTTGTTATAATATATATATGTCCACGTAGTTCAATGGATAGAATATTCCCCTCCGAAGGGAATGATCGTAGGTTCGACTCCTAGCGTGGGCACCAGAAGTTAATTTCACCTTATTTTATAAGGTGTTTTTTTGATTTTGAATTATAAATTAATAATTTTTATCGTATCTTATTGACTATAGCAACAAGCTGTTATATTATTATAAAAGGTGGTATCAATGAATAAAATGATAAATGAAAAAAGAATTATGGATTTAGAGTATAATTTAATATGTGACTTTATTAAATTAAGAAATGAGCTAGGAATTAGTCAGCAACAAATGGCTAATGAAGCGGGTGTGGTAAGAGAAATGATTGCAGTTATTGAAAATAGAAAAAAACATCCACAAATAAATACACTAATTAAAATATTAGAACCATTCGGTTATACTTTATCAATTACAAAAATAAAGGAGGAGAAAAATGGAAAATAAATTAGCGCTTTTCGAAGAAAAAGAAATTAGAAAAACTTGGCAAAATAATAAATGGTACTTTAGTATTTTAGATGTAGTATACGCACTTACTGATTCTAAAGATCCAAAACAATATATAAAGAAATTAAAATTAAGAGATACAGAAATTCAAAATAACTGGGGTACAATTTGTACCCTACTAGAAAT
>CALVVP010000089.1 GCA_944363895.1 uncultured Bacilli bacterium
TCCATTTCCTAAAATTATTATAACATCTATTAAATTCAAAATTAATGTCAAAAGAATGATATTTGTTTTAAAAACTGATTTAGATATGATATAATTATATTAATGATATGGAGGGTAATTTTATGTCAAAAAAAGAAATTATCATAAGAAAAATAAAAAAAGGCGAAGAAAAAGAAGTACTTAAAATTGCAAAAAGGGCTTTTTTAGGAATTGAATCTTTAAGTGTATCTAATCCTGATAAAGCCATGGTTGCTTTAATTGATAATAAAATAGTTGGTGGTATAATTTATAAAATTATCGATTGTAATAAGAAAAAAATTGTTTATATTAGTGATGCATTTGTAGATAAAAGTTATCATAATCAAGGAATAGGTAAAAAACTATATAAAGAAACAATCGATTTTTTATGGGAAGAGAAGATTGATGGTATAACAGCTTTAGTTAAAGATGATAATGTTGGATCTTTTAAATTATTAATTGATAATGGTTTAAAACGTGTTAGTTTTATTGAGATAATTAAAAAAATAGGTTTTATTAATACGCTTAAACATTATTTTATAACACCATTTTTTGTAGCTGTTGGTTTTGATTTTTATATGGTGATGAAAGAAAATAAAGTTAAAGAAAAAAAATCACAAATAAATCAATTAGGTCTATTTTTCTTAATAAATTTACTTTTAGCGTCGCCAATTTGGATTGGCATTCTCACAACTAATTCTAGTATTTTTGGTAATTTATTTTTTGCTTATTTAACAATTTTAATAATCTTTATTTTAACTCGTTATATTGGCGTTTTAACTACTAAAGAAAAATGGAAATTTAGAATTAATAATGGCGGAATGATTATTAATCTAATTGTTAATTTTTTAGGTTTCCCTTATATGATTAATGGTAATTGGTATCCCGAAAAATATGAAAATACGAAAGAATTTAAAGAAAAATTAGCACGCCCAGAATTAATTAAATGGTTTATTTTCTTATTTTTACCGTTTCTTTATTTTACCAATAGTCCTTATTTAAAAGAAGTGGCACAACTAAGCTTTATTTATTTAATTTTCTTTATTATTCCTTTTTACCCATTTAATTATTTTGGTGGGGGAAGAATATATCAATATAGTAAAAGAATTTGGGCAATTGCTCTAATCGTTACTTTAATTGTTTTATTTATGATGTTTAAAGTGACTTTAATTTAATGGTGATATATGCAAATAGTCGATGGCATAAATTATCTCGATGATATAAAAAAACTTATCATCGAATATATTACCTTTTTAAACCGCGATTTAAGTTTTCAAAATTTAGAAGAAGAATTAAATGATTTAAAAGCTAAATATACTTATCCTAATGGCCGAATCATTGTAGCTTTAGTTGATGAAAAAGTAGTTGGTTGTGTCGCTTTTTACAAACACAATTTAAAAAGATGTGAAATGAAAAGATTATATGTAAAAAAAGAATACCGTAATTTAAAAATCGGTCAAAAGTTAGTCGAAGAAATTATCGCTCTAGCTAAAAAAGATGGCTATCAAGAAATGGTTTTAGACACCATTAAACCATTAACAAATGCGATTAATTTATATAAAAAAATGAGATTTAAAGAAATAGAACCATATTATAATAATCCGCTGCCTGATGTTATTTATATGAAATTGTCTTTATAATTGTTATAGACAATTTTTTAATTTCATCTTGACAAGTTATTTAGTAAATTATATAATTAATATGAAAAAAGTTTCATATAATAATTTAGAGAAATACTTAAATAATATTTTCAGTTAGAAAAGGAGGATTTATGTTAGAATTAATTGATATCTCATTTAAAAGAGATAATAAACAAATATTAGATAAAATAAATTTAAAATTAGACGAAGATAAATTTTATGTCATTACCGGACCTAATGGTAGTGGGAAAAGTAGTTTAGCTAAAATAATTATGGGGATTGAAAAACCAGATAGTGGGAAGATTATTTTTAATGGTATTGATATTACTAACAAAAGTATCGATGAACGAGCTAAACTAGGAATTGGTTTTGCGTTCCAACAACCGGTTAATTTTAAAGGTTTAACAGTTTATGATTTGCTTAAAATAGCGGTTAATAAAGAACTTACGAAAAACAATGCTTGTGATATATTATCGAAAGTTGGCTTATGTGCTTTAAATTATGTTGATCGCGAGGTAAATACTTCTTTATCAGGCGGCGAATTAAAAAGAATCGAAATCGCTACCGTTATGGCCAGAAAACCCAAGTTAGCTATCTTTGATGAACCAGAAGCGGGAATTGATTTGTGGAGTTTTCAAAATTTAACGAATGTTTTTAAACAAATTCAAGAACAAGCAAAAGGTATTACTTTAGTTATATCCCATCAAGAAAGAATTCTTAATATTGCTGATCAAATAATTTTATTAGAAGAGGGTAAAATAAAAAAAATCGGTAGTAAAAATATTATGATGAAGCTGATTTTAAAAGAAGAAATTTGTTGTCAAGGGGTGAATGTTTGTGAATAAGACCGATGAAAAAATATTAGATAATGTTTTAGATAATAAAGTTTTAGAAGCTGATTCTTATAACATTAGAAAGAATGGCAAAAGTATCGATCGGAAAACTAATCCTTATATTGATATTATCTCTAAAGAAGATGGTAGCGGAATTGATATTTATGTTAAAGAAAATACTTTATTTGGGATTATCGATATCCCTGTTATTATTACTGAAAGTGGTTTAACTGATGTTGTCTATAACGATTTTCATATTGGTAAAAATGCGAATGTGATTATTGTTGCCGGATGTGGTATTCACAACAATGATAAACACGATTCCGTTCATGATGGCATTCATCGGTTTTATTTAGATGAAAACGCCAAAGTTAAATATATTGAAAAACATTATGGTAGCGGAAAAGGAACTGGCAAGAAAATTTTAAACCCCGTGACGGAAATCGAAATGTTAAAAGGTTCAAGCATGACGATGGACTCAACCCAAATTAAAGGGGTTGACAGGACAGTTCGCGTTACTAAAGCAAATTTAGCAGAAAACACAACTTTAGTTATTAATGAAAAAATATTGACGCATAATAAACAATTTGCCAAAACTGATTTTATGGTAACTTTAAACGGTGAAAACGCTAGTTGTCATGTTACATCAAGATCAGTTGCTACTGATAAATCTTATCAAGAGTTTACTTCTAATATTATTGGTAATACCAAATCATTTGCTCATGTTGAATGTGATGCCATCATCCAAGATAATGCGTCAGTTAAAGCTATTCCTGAAATATATGCCAATAATGTTGACGCCAATTTAATTCACGAAGCAGCGATTGGCAAAATAGCGGGGGCCCAACTAATGAAGTTAATGTCCCTTGGCTTATCCGAAAAAGAAGCGGAAGAGACAATTATTAATGGTTTTTTAAAGTGAGGAAAGATAAATATGATTAAATTAGTTTTAGTAAGACATGGCGAAAGTATTTGGAATTTAGAAAACAAATTTACCGGTTGGACAGATGTTGGCTTATCCGAAAAAGGTATTCAAGAAGCGATAGAAGCGGGAAAAGTATTAAAAGAAAAAGGCTACACTTTTGACATCGCTTATACATCAGTTTTAAAACGAGCTAATGATACCTTAAATTATATCTTAAAAGAAATGAACTTAAATATCCCTATTTATTATAGTTATAAATTAAACGAAAGACATTATGGGGCTTTGCAAGGATTAAATAAAGATGAAACAAGAAAAAAATATGGGGAAGAACAAGTAAAATTATGGCGAAGAAGTGTTGATATAAGACCACCAGCTTTAACTATTGATGATCCGCGCTATCCCGGCAACGACCCTAAATATAAAGACTTAACAAAAGATGAGTTACCTTTAACAGAAAATTTAACCGATACAATTAATAGAGTAATTAGTTATTGGAATAGTGACATCAAAAATAATTTATTAAAAGGTCAAAAAATTATTATTGTCGCTCATGGTAATAGCTTAAGGGGATTAATTAAATATTTAGATAATTTGTCTGATGAAGAAATTATGAATTTAGAAATCGAAACGGGTAATCCCATTTGTTATGAATTAGATGATAATTTAAAACCCATCAAGCATTATTATTTAAAATAGGTGACTTATGGGTGAAGTAAGAGAACCAATCAAAAGAAATTCGATTGCGAAAAAAAATAAAATAATTGCTGATGGCTTTGAACTAATTTGTAATCAAGGGTATCATAATGTTAGTTGTGTCGATATTGCGAAATATTGTGGCGTTTCAACAGGGATAATTTATCAGTATTTTAAGGATAAACGGGATATTTTTATCGAAGGGGTTAAGTTGTATTCGGATAATATAATGTTTCCCTTGTTAAAAATCGAAAATAAAAAAATAACTAAAGACAATATTGAATTTATCATGAAAGATATCATATTAAAATCGATAAAACAAAACACGATGACTAAAAAAGCTCATCAAGAGTTAATGTCGATGAGTTGTTTAGATAAGAAAGTTTTAAAGATATTTAGTGATAAAGAATTAGAAATTACGGAAAAGTTAGTTAATATTTTAAAACATAATGGTTTTAGGGAAATAAATTTAAATGAAAAAGTTCATTTAATTATTAATTTAATCGATGATTTATGTCATGAAACGGTATATCACAAACATCAAAATATTAATTATGATGTTTTAATTGATGAAACCGTTAAATTGATAGTCAATATTTTAAAGGAGAATTATGAAAACGACAGATAAAAATATTTTAATTGCTTTTTTACTTAATTTATCATTTTCAATAATTGAATTATTTGGGGGACTATTTACTAAAAGTATTTCTATTTTTTCTGATGCAATTCATGATTTTACTGATGCGATTAGTATTGGTATATCATACTTTTTAGAAAAGAAAAGTAAACATAAACCTGATCATAAATATACTTATGGTTATATCCGTTATTCGATTTTAGGAGCTTTAATAACAACTTCTATTTTAACTGTCGGTTCAGTTTTAGTTATCATCGGAGCGGTTAATCGGTTATTTAATCCGGTTACTTTAAATTATGACGGGATGATTATTATATCGATATTTGGAATAGTATTTAATTTTTTAGCGGCTTATATGACAAAAGATGGCGACTCTTTAAACCAAAAATCTGTTAATTTACACATGTTAGAAGATGTTTTAGGCTGGATAGTTGTCTTTATTGGGGCAATTTTAATTAAGTTTACGAATATTAGTTATATTGATTCAGTTATGAGTATTTTAATTGCTTGCTATATTTTATTTCATGCCCTTGAAAATTTAAAATCCGTTTTAGATTTATTTTTGGAAAAAACGCCTAAAAATATCGATCTTGATCATTTAAAAAAACATCTACTAGCTATTAAAGATGTTATCGATGTTCATCACATTCATGTTTGGAGTATTGATGGGGTGAATAGTTATGCTACTTTACATGTAGTAACGAATAGTAAAAAAATCGATAAAGTTAAATTAGCTGTTAAAGAACATTTAAAAGAAGAGGGCATTGTTCATACAACGGTTGAAATAGAAACCGAAGACGAAAAATGTGCTGATAATGAATGTCGGGTTGTAACCAAAACCCCTCATCACCACCATCATTAAAATAATTTGACTAATAGATAAAAATAATGTAAAATAGCTACCGAAATGAAAAGGAGTGCTATTTAGATGAATGTTTTGGCCGAAGAACAAAAGAAATTATTTGTAAAAGGAATTAGTCAAGCAGAATTTGAAAAAAAACAAGCTGAATTTTTTAAACTATATTATAAAATAAGAACCGAAGAAGAAGGTCGAATTTGGAATAAACTTTCTTTAGAGCAAAGAAAAAGTCTTCATAAACTTGTTTTAAGTGTTTATCAAACTAAAAACTTTTTACAAGGCTTTAAATATGACATAATTAAAGATGAACGTGAAAAGACAACGCGACCAATTATTTTTGTCCCAACTCATGTTGGTAAATATGATATCGAGGTGACTAGTCCAGCGATTAAAGATCACTACTATTTATTATCTGGCGATTATGAACATATTCAAGGAACCATCGATGAAAGATTTTTATCATTAAATGGGGTATTTTATTTTAATGAAAAAGATAAAGCTGATCGTAAAGCGGTCGTTGTAAAGATGATCGATCATCTAAAAGCTGGCGGGAATTTAATGTATTTTATTGAAGGAACATGGAATATTACACCAAATCTTCCCATGTTACCATGTTATTGGGGAATTGTCGATATTGCTAAAAAAAGCAATGCGATTATTATTCCGGTTGCTTCTGAACAATATGGTAAATTATTTAAAATCAATATTGGTAAAAATTTCGATATGAATAATTATGGTGATGGTTTAGAAGAGAAAGCCCGGGCAATTAGTGATTTAAGAGATACTTTAGCCACTTTAAAGTGGGAAATATGGGAAACGGAACCTGTTAAAAGAGAAAACTTAACAGGTCATGAATGGGAAGAATATGTCGAAAAACGCTTTAAAGAATGGCCGTATTTCAATGAGGAATATATTGCTGGATTAATATTTAAACCGAAAAATATTACTACTAAAGAAGAAGTTTATGGCCCAATTAAAAAATTAGTTCCTAATAAAAATAATGCTTTTCTTTTTAACAAAAGGTTAAGTGATGATATTTTTAATTAAAAATGCAAGAAATTGCATTTTTTTTTAATAGCAAATAGTGTATAATTAGATTATAAGGAGTGGGATTATGAACAACGGTTATTTAACGGGTTGTGCTTTAGTTATCGCATTATTAATTAGTATAATGTTTGTTTTAAAAAAAGGAGTATCGAATGTCGAAACTAAAATATTTAAAAAAATGCTATTATGTAATATTTTAGAAGCAATTTCGACTACTTTAATTGTCGTTATCGCTTTAACGATTAATTCGACTATTATTTTAAAGATATTAAATCGCATCGATGTGATTTTAATTGTTACTTGGTGTAGTTTAATGTTTTATTATATATACACTATTTCCACGACTAACATTAATAAAAAAGTTCGCTATTTTATTTATCTATTCAATGGTATTATTTATGCTTTAGCTTTAATCCTTGATGTTCATATCATTAATGAAAATGGTATTTTAAATTCCAATGGTCCTTTACCTTTATTAGGTCTTGTTGGCGCTAGTATGTATATTGTATTTATGTTAATGATTTTAATATTTTATAAAAATAAAAAAGATAATTTAGATAAAAACAAATACATTCCTCTTTATTTTTTAATATTTTTACTTTCCATTGTCGCAGTTTGTCGCGCTACGATTCCCGAAATTAATCTTGTTTCCATTGTTTTAAGTTTGATTGATATGATTATGATTTTTACGATTGAAAATCCTGATGTGAAAATGATTAATTATTTAAATTATGCTAAAGATACGGCCGAAAAAGCTAATCGGGCGAAATCAGACTTTTTATCGAGTATGTCCCATGAAATTAGGACACCATTAAATGCTATTGTCGGGTTATCGGAAGATATTGCCAGCTACAAAGAACAATTACCAAGTGAAGTAATTGAAGATGTTATTGATATTCAAAATGCTTCTAATACTTTACTAGAAATAGTTGGTAACATTTTAGATATTAATAAAATTGAAAGCGAAAAAATGAAAATAATTGCTGAACCTTATAATTTTAAAGATGAAATAATGGCTTTAATCAATGTTACTAAAACTAGAATTGGTACCAAACCAATTAATTTATCGATCAATATTGCCGAAGATATTCCTTATGAATTAATCGGTGATAAAATTCATATTAAACAAATAGTCAATAATTTACTTAGTAATGCGATTAAGTATACGGAAAAGGGAAACATTAATTTATCAGTTAAATGTATCAATAAAGATACTTTATGTACTTTAATAATTAGTGTTCAAGATACTGGTCGGGGCATTAAAGCGGAAGATATTAATAAATTATTCACTAAGTTTGAAAGGTTAGATATCGAAAGAAATACTACAGCTGAAGGAACGGGTCTAGGATTAGCCATTACTAAAAGTTTAGTCGAAATGATGGGCGGTAAGATTAATGTCCAAAGTCAATTTGGCCAAGGATCAATTTTTATGGTTCAATTGCCACAAAAGATAAGTAAACTAATTAATCCAATCTCTTTTTCCAATAATACTAATATTGACTTAAATATAAATAGTCAAGATATTGAAGTTGATTATGGTAATAAAAAAATATTAATCGTCGACGATAATAAATTAAATTTAAAAGTAGCAAGAAAAGCTTTAGCTAATTTTAATTTTACCATCGATGAAGCGGAAAGTGGCAGTGAATGTTTAAATAAAGTGACAATAAACAATTATGATTTAATTTTAATGGATATCATGATGCCAGAAATGAACGGCGTAGAAACATTAAGAAAACTAAAAGAAAATCCTGATTTTAAGACGCCGGTTATTGCTTTAACGGCTGATGCAATTTCTGGAGCTAAAGAAAAATATTTAAGTGATGGTTTTATTGATTATTTATCTAAACCATTTAATCGTGAACAAATTAAACAAAAATTAGATATTATTTTTAATCCTATTCAACAAAATAAATTTAAGCAAGGAGTAACTAATGAAATTAATAATTAAAAATTTAAAGAAAAATTTTGAAAAAAAAGAAGTTTTAAAAAATATAAATTTTGAATTTAAAGAAGGCAAAATCTATGGTTTATTAGGTCGAAATGGTGCTGGTAAAACCACTTTATTTAATTGTTTAAATGAAGATTTAGATATTGATTCAGGGGAATTTTATTTATTTGATCAAGAAATAAATAAAATAGAATCGAAAGATATTGGCTATGTTTTATCAACGCCAGTTGTTCCTGAATTTTTAACAGGCAGAGAATTTCTAAAATTTTTTATCGATATTAATAAAGATAATATTGAAAATTTAAAAAGTATTGACGAATATTTTGATTTAGTTAAATTAGATAAAGATGATCGGGATAAATTAATGAAAGATTATTCGCATGGAATGAAAAACAAGTTACAAATGTTAGTCTACATTATTGCTAGCCCTAAAATATTATTGTTAGATGAACCATTAACTTCGTTTGATGTTGTGGTGGCTGAAGAGATGAAAGAATTATTAAAAAGCATTAAAAAAGATCATATTTTAATTTTTTCAACGCATATTATGGAGTTGGCTTTGGATTTGTGTGATGAGATAGTAGTTTTAAATAACGGTGTTTTAGAACATGTCGATAATAAAAATTTGACTAATCAACAATTTAAAAACAAAATAATCGATATTTTAAAAGGTGAAGAAGATGCTTAATGATTTTTTAATTTCTTTTAAAGTTAAAAATGCTTACACGGTTAATCAAATAATTTATTCTTTACAAAGAATTCCTTTACTAGGCAAAATTATATCTAATGAAGCCTATAAAATGGCAGATTTTAAAATAATTAGTATGATTATTACCATTATTTATCAAATAATTAAAATATTTGGCTTTAAACTGTTGTATATATTAGTATTTTTAATTATTCCTTTAAATATTTATCGAAGTTATAATCAAGAATTATTTATTCATATTTATTTATTTTTAGCTTTAATTGGTTGTTTTTCCAATACGGAAATATTTAATCCCACTAAAGATAAATATTATATGATTGTTTTAATGAAAATGAACGCCAAAAATCATACTTTATCTAACTTTATTTATTTTTTAGGTTCTATTTTTGTTGGTCAGATAACCGCGATGTTTCTTTTAGTTAATAATATAGTTAGTTGGTATAATATTATTTTATTAGCTACTTTGACCATATTTTTAAAACTTATAGCTATTAATTTTTACTTTTATCGCATGAAAAAGAGTCATAAAGTTATCAATGAAAACAAACCATCATCTTGGAGTCTTTATTTTGGTTTGATGATTGGTGGCCTAGCTTTAGCTTATGGCTTACCATATTTTAATATTACAATTAATTTACCGATATTTTATATTTTTACTTTTATCGTAATTATTTTAGGTTTGTTTTCTATTAAAACTATTTTTAATTATGACAAATATACTTGGCTATATAAAAAATTATTAAACAAAGATAATGTTTTTGCGGTTTCTAAAGATAATACACAATTAATTGCTACTAATATTCAAAAACAAATCTCAGTTGATAAAAATATTACTAGTGATAAAAATGGTTTTGCTTTTTTTCACGATTTGTTTGTTAAAAGACATCGGAAAATATTAATTGATCATGCAAAAAAAACAACGGTTGTTATTTTAATAGTTTCCTTAGTTATAATATTTTTAAGTTTAATTAATCAACAAGTTAAGACTGGCGTTAATAGTTTTACTTTGTTATTTTTACCTTATATGTTGTTTTTAATGTATTTTATCAATACGGGTAAAAATATTACTAATGCGATGTTTATGAATTGTGATCATAGTATGTTGGTTTATCGCTTTTATCGCCAATCTAATACCATTTTAGCGTTATTTAAAGAAAGATTAAAAACCATTATTGTTATTAATTTATTGCCAACTGTTACTTTAGCTGTTTCTTTATGCGTTTTATTGTTAGTTAGTGGGGGAACAGATAATTATTTAAATTATTTGATTATTTTCTTTTCTATTTTAGCTATGTCGATTTTTTTCTCCGTTCATAATTTAATTATTTATTATTTACTACAACCTTATAATGTAGGAATGGAAATGAAAAGTGCAACTTATAATATTGTTAGTTTTATTACTTATTGGCTTTGTTATTATATTTCGCAAATGCAAGTATCAACTTTAGTATTTGGTTCTTTAATGATTTTATTTGCCATTGTTTATTCTTTTATATCATTATTTTTAGTTTATAAATATGCACCAAGGACTTTTAGATTAAGATGACATTAGATAAACTAAATAAAGAGTATGATCAATTGCAAATAAAATATGGCGCTAAAGAATTAGATGCAATTAAAAATGGTGGGCTAAGTAATAATCCTGACATCATGTTTTGCTTTATGAATCCAACGGGAAGAAATATCGCTTCGCAAAAAAGTTGGAAAGGTTTAAAATCCCCTTGGATAGGGACAAAAAACATTTGGGATTTATTTTATAGCCTTAATTTATTAGATGAAGAAATTTATCAAAAAATAAAGACAATCAAAGGTAGTGATTGGAGTAGCGAATTTGCTGATAGGGTTTATGAGAATGTTAGAAAGCATCGCTATTTCATAACTAATTTAGCTAAATGTACGCAAATTGATGCGAGAGTTTTACCAGATTCAGTATATAAAAAATATTTAAATTTGTTTTTTGAGGAAATAAAAATAGTCAATCCTAAAATTATAATTTTATTTGGTAATCAAATAAGTTCGATTATATTAAATACTAAAATATCATTATCTAATTGTCGAAAAAAAGTTTTTATTAAAAAAATTGGGGATAAAGAATATCATTTTTATCCTGTTTATTATCCGGTTGGAAATGGAAGATTTAATATAAATAAGACAATTGATAATAGAAAGTGAAGGTATTTATGTCTAAAGAAGAAGTTTATTTAAAATTAAAAGAATTAGGCATTGAATATGAAAAATTTGATCATATTCCTATTTATACGATTGAGGAAGCTAACAATTTAAATATTAAAAATAAAGAATATGTTGCTAAAAATTTATTTTTAAGGGATGATAAAAAAAGAAATTATTATTTATTAGTGGTTAAAAATAATAAAAAAGTTGCTTTAAATGATTTAAAAAATAAAATAAATAGTCGTCGGCTTAGCTTTGCTAGTGAAGAAGATTTAGAAAAATATTTAAAATTAAAAAAGGGTAGTGTCACACCACTTGGAGTTTTAAATGACAAAAATAATTTAGTAAAAGTCATTATTGATGAAGATATTTTACAAGACAAACTAATTGGTGTTCATCCTAATGACAATAGCGCAACAATATTTATCCAAGTAAAAGATTTAATTAAACTAATTGCATTAAATGGTAATATAATTAAATATGTCAAAGTAGGTGATATATATTAAAAAAATCGTTTTAAAAATAGATGGTATGACTTGTAGTGCTTGTTCAAACGGTTTAGAAAAATATTTAAAAAGACAAGCAGGAATCATCGATGTTAATGTTAACTTAATCTTAGCCATCGCGACCATCGCTTATGAAAATATTAAAATCAAAGATATCGAAAATTATATTAAAGAAGCTGGATTTAAAAGTTTAGGCGAATTTAAAACTTTCGATGACAATAATACATTTAAAAAAGAAAAGAAATTATTGATTATTTATGGAATATTATTAATCATTTTAATGTATATAACGATGTCGCATATGCTAAGTCTTCCCAATTTAGATAATTATCCTAAAATTTATGCTTTAATATTAATTTTATTTAGTTTAATATTTTTAGTTTATGGTTTTGACATTATCAAAAATGGTTTTAAAAACTTAATTCATCAAATTCCTAATATGGATACTTTAGTAACCTTTAGTGTCACCTTTAGTCTAATTTATAGCTTCTATGGTGTTTTTAAAATATTTAATAATGAACTATCTTATCTTCATAATTTATATTTTGAATCAGCTTGTATGGTTATTTACTTTATTAAATTAGGAAGATTTATCGAAAATATTAGTAAAGATAAGACGAAAGATGCAATTAAGTCTTTAGTCCAAATTACGCCACAGTATGCGATTATTAAAAAAAATAACAAAGAAATCAAAATAACAATCGATGAAGTTAAAGTGGATGATATCTTAATTTGCCACCCAGGAGAAAAAATAGCGGTCGATGGAATTGTAATAAGTGGCAAGACATATGTCAATGAATCATTTATAACAGGGGAAAGCAAACCAGTTTTAAAAGAAAAGAAAAGTAATGTCATCGCGGGATCGATTAATTATGACGGCGTTATTACATATAAAGCTAAAAAAATAGGTCGTGATTCGACAATTTCCGAAATTGTTAAAATGGCGGTTGAAGCAACTAACAGCAAAACTAAAATACAAAGAATCGCTGATAAAGTAAGTGGGATATTTGTGCCGATAATTTTTATAATTGCCCTTATAACTTTACTAATCCATCTTTTAATTGGTCATAGTTTTAATCTTTCATTAAATTATTTTGTAACCGTTTTAGTCGTTGCTTGTCCTTGCGCTTTAGGTTTAGCTGTTCCCTTAGTTATTGTGATTAGTAATGGTAAATGTGCGAAAAATGGTCTATTCTTAAAAAAAGCAGAAGTTATCGAAAACGCTAAGGATATTGATACCGTTGTTTTCGATAAAACTGGTACTTTAACTTATGGAAAATTAAAAATTAATAAATTTTTTAACTATTCTGACATTACTGATAAACAATTATTAAAAATAGTTAGTAGTTTAGAAGCTAATTCTTCTCATCCCATTGCAACTGCTTTTTCGAAAAATAATTTATTAAAAGTAAGTGATTTCAAAAATATAGTAGGTATGGGAATATTTGGTCAGATTAAAACTAAAGAATATTATGTTGGCAATTTAAAACTTTTAGAAAAATTAAAAATTAAAGATAATCATATTTCAGATTATAATTTTTTAACGGAACAAGGATGTAGTATTTTATATGTTGTTTCTAATCAGAAAGTAATCGGTTTAATAGGTGTTAAAGACATCATTAGAAATAATAGTAAAGAATTAGTTAAAAATTTAAAAAATAATAAAATTAATGTTATAATGTTAACAGGGGATAATGCAAAAACAGCTAAACTAATTGCCAAAGAGCTAGGAATAACTGAAATTATCGCCGATGTCCTTCCTAATAAAAAAGCGGATTTTATCAAATCATTAATTAAAGATAATAAAAAAGTTTTGATGATTGGCGATGGGATTAATGATGCTGTAGCTCTAGTAAATGCCACAATTGGAGTCAGTATTAGCGATGGAACGGATGTCGCTGTTGATTCATCGGATGTTATTTTAATGAATAACGATTTAAATAATATTATTAAATTATTAAAAATAAGTCAAAAAGCATTTAAAATAATTAAACAAAACTTATTTTGGGCGTTTTTCTATAACTTAATTATGATTCCGCTTGCCGCAGGTTTATTGTCACCGCTAGGTATCGTTATGAATCCGATGATTGCCAGTTTAGCAATGACTCTAAGTAGTTTAACCGTTGTTTTTAATTCATTAAGATTAAAAGGAGAAAAAGATGCATAAAAATATTGAAAAAACTATTTATATTGAAGGAATGCATTGCGAAGGATGTATAAATAGAGTAAGCAATGTTTTAAGTAATATTAAAGAAGTTAAGACTTATCAAGTAGAACTAGGAAAAGCAGTAATTATATTAAAAAAAGATATAGATTTAAATATTATAAAAGAAAAAATTGAAAATTTAGGATTTAAGGTTAGAGGTGAATTATGAAAAAATATTTAATCACAATCGGAATAATTTTTATATTCATTGGTGCTACTATCGGTTTTGCTAGTAATATCAAAACAAAAGATGAAGCAAATAATTTATTTGCTTATGTTAAAGATAACAATTTAATTTTATGGAATGAAAATAATGACAAAATCATTTTAAGTTCCTCTTTCGATACTTCTAATGGTCCTTTTTCCGACAGTTATTTTAGTTATTCTTATGATAAAAGTAAAATAATTTATCTTAATAAAGTAACCGAAAAAGGTTTTGAATTAAAATATGCCGACATAAATAATTTAAACAATAACACTTTAATTGATACAGATATCTTATCTTATCAAATCGTGGAAAATGGTCTTATTTATTTAAAAGCAACAAGCTTATATTATTATGATTATCATACTAAACAAGAACTTTTAACTGATGTTAAAGATTATGCTGTCTCAAAGACTAAACAAGAGCTTTATTACCTTTTAGAAAATGGTGAAGCTTATTGCCTTGAATTAACTAATTTAGAAAATAAAACTAAAATTTTATCTGATATAACAGGGTTTGACACTTATGATGATCTTATTTTAGCTTATCAAAAAAAAGATAATTTATATTCTTTTTACATTGATAATCAATTAATTAGTGATAAAGCATTATCAGTTCTCGATGTACAAAATGGAGCTTTTTACTTTATTCAATATGAGGGGAACTTAACTAAAGTAGAAACCGAAGCCGATTTACAAGAATTAAATTCCAATGTGGCTACTTATCGTTATCAAAATGGCTCTGTTACTAAATTGGGTGATGGCATTTTAAGTATAGCTGATGGTTTTACTAATGTTGCATCAGATGAATATTTAGTTTTTGGTAAATTTAACTGTCAAACCTTCGATATATCTTTATATAATCAAAAAGAAGATTATACATTTTCTTTAGGAAGCACCGATGAATATAATGTCTACGCTTATGATGATACAACTAAAACAATTTATTATCAAGGAAAAGATGGCTTATTTTACCAAGCTAATATTGATAATAAAAAATTAAGCAATGAAAAAATGATTGCTGAAAATGTTGGATTGATTGCTAAAAGAAATGGGCATATTTATTATATTGAAAATACTACAGCTAATCTCCATTTACTACAGGATCAAGATATCTTAATTGCCGAAAATATTAACGATTGGTTTATTATTGATAATATCTTATATTATACCAAAAATAACGAAGACAAAACGGTTTTAGCTTGTTATCAATGTAATATGCCAGAAATTAATAATATTGATAGTCTTAGTAATATCAACAATCAAATATTTTATTTTACTGACGTTTATACAAAAGACAATCGTCTTTATGGCAATTTATATACCATTATAAATGATGTATCTATTTTAATCGATAATGATGTCACGATTAACTTTGGCGTAACAACATTAAATCAATAAGCAAAAGGAGAACAAAATGCTAAAAGTAGAAAATATTAAAAAGAAATTTATAAAAATCAATAATAAAAAGAAAAAAGAAGAATTTTATGCCAATAACGGGATTAGTTTTAAAGCTAACGACGGTGAAATTATCGGCATATTAGGACCTAATGGTGCTGGCAAAACTACTTTACTTAGAATGATTGCCGGTATTTTAAATCCAACTAGTGGTAGCATTGAATTTGACAAATTAACTTATCAAAATAATGAGATTGAAATAAAGAAAAATATCGCTTATTTATCAGGTAACACGAAGATTTATAATACTTTATCACCTTATGAATTACTAAAAATGTGTGGTGAAATATATGGTGTCGATCATAATATAATTGATAAAAGAATAAAAGAAATCGCTAAAGCTTTAAATATGATTGATTTTTTACATAATCGAATTGAAAAATTATCGACTGGTCAAATTCAAAGAGTTAATATTGCGAGATGCTTAATTCATGATCCTAAATATTATATTTTAGATGAAGCGACTAGTGGTTTAGATATTATTTCTAGTCAAGTTATTTTAGATTTTATCAAAAATGAAAGAAACAAAGGTAAAACTATCCTTTATTCAACGCATTATATGGAAGAAGCGGAAAATATTTGTGATTATGTTATAATGATTAACAAAGGTGTAGTAATTAAAGAGGGAACACCTAACAAAATAAAAGAAGATACTAAAACAACTAATTTAAGAGATGCTTTTTTCACTTTAATTGGAGGTGTTTCAATTGAAGAATAATTTGGGAAATATGCTAAAAAAAGAATTAAGAGATATGTTTCGTGATAAAAAATCTTTGGTCATGATGCTTATTATTCCAATATTCATTCCTTTATTAGTAATCGGTATGTCGGCTTTGTTTGAAATGCAAATGACTAAAGATCCTAATCAATATAATCTTATTGGTTTTAATTATCAGTTAAGTGAAGTTGAAAACAATATTATCCAGGAACTTAATATCGAGCCTATTTTAGGAACCGAAGAAGAATTAAAACAAAAATTTGCCAACAATGAGATAGATTTATATGTTACAAAAGATAATAATAATTATATAATTAATGGTGATGATAGTGAAGCTACAGCTTATGCTAGTATGTTAGTAGAATCTTATTTTAATAGTTATAAAGAGTATTTACAAAATGAATATTTAACTGATAAAAATATTGCTAGCGAAGAAGTAATTAACATTATCACTTTAGAAGAAAACATCATTAAACAAGATAATTATTTTGCTAACTATATGACAAACTATGCTTTCCTTTTTATTATTATGGCGATAACTGTATCAGCTACTTATCCTGCTACTGATACAACTGCTGGGGAAAAAGAAAGAGGTACTTTAGAAACATTGCTTACTTTCCCAATTAGAAGTAAAGATATTATTGTTGGTAAATTTTTAAGTGTTTCTATTTCTTCGATTATTACCGGTTTAATTAGTCTAATTTTAACAATCATTTCCTTAATCTTAGCTAATAATATGTTTACTATTTATGAAGGGGCTAATTTAATGCTATCACTAAATAGTTTAATTTTTGCGATAATTGTTATCATCGCTTATTCCTTTTTGATTAGTGGTTTATGTATTGCTATTGCTAGTAATTCCCAAACCTTTAAAGAAGCCCAAAGTGCTTTAACACCACTTATCTTTATATCTTTTTTTCCTGGAATGATTGCTTTTATGATTAATGTTCAAACCACAAACATATTAGCTTTAATACCATTTGTTAATTTTACTCTGATTTTTACTGATATCACTAATGGCAATATTAATTATTTAAATATCTTTTTAATGTTATTATCGACTATTGTTGTTACAGCCATTATTTTATCGATAATTATTAAACAATATAAATCTGAAAAAGTATTATTTAATAACTAAATAATGTGTCATAAGTTAAAAACAAGTCTTAGCACTTGCTTTTTTATTTGTTCTAATGTTATAATTTTAATGGTGAATATGATGAAAAAAATATTTATATTTGTTACCTTAATCCTAGTTTTAACAGGGTGCAATAATCAAGAATATTATAGTAAAAACTTATTTTATATGGATACAGTTATCAATATTAAAATTTATGATAGCAATCAAAATAAAGTCAATAAAGCCTTTGAAGAAATCGAAAAATTATATCAAAAATATGAAAACTTAACTAATTTTTATGATGAAAATAGTGAATTATCAAAACTAAATAATGATGTTGATACTAATATTTCGGATGAATTATGGCAGTTAATTAAAATCGGCGTTGATTGGTATGATAAAAGTAATGGTCTATTAAATATCAACATTGGCAATTTAACAAAACTTTGGCACGATTTTAGAGAAAATCCCCAAAATTTACCTGAAGTTGATGATATCGAAATCAGTAAATTAAATATTGAAAACGATCAAATTATTAATAGTGAAGTGTCAATCGATTTAGGATCAATTGCGAAAGGTTATGTAACAGAACTGGCTGGTCATTATTTAGAAGAAAATGATTTAGAGTATTATATAATTAATGCTGGGGGAAATGTTAAAACGGGAAAAAGTCACAAAGGATATTATAATATCGGAATTGCTAGCCCAATTAATCAAAATGAAACTTTTGAAATCGTTAAGGGAGAAAATATTAGTGTTGTAACTAGTGGTGGATATGAGAGATTTTATGAATATGAAGGCACTTTGTATCATCATATAATCGACCCTAATACCAAATATCCAGCTAATAACATGAAAAGTGTAACAGTAATAGGAAAAGATAGCGGTGAATGTGATGCTTTATCAACTATTCTTTTCTTGATGGATATCGATGAAGGTAAGGAATTTATTAAAGATTACGATGTCGATGTTATTTGGTTTACTAACGATAACGAAATAATAAAAAGCGACGGTTTTAGATATGAATAAAAATGATATTAAATTAATTATAGCTATTTTAATAATTATAACTATATTTTTTATAATATATTATTTAAATTTTAAAAAAGCCAATTTAGCTTATGTTTATTATGAAAATAATTTAATCTTAACGATTGATTTAAGTATCGATGATGTATATGAAGTAAATGGTGGCAATGGAATTGTTAAAATTGAAGTATTAAATAATCAAATAAGAGTAATTGAAGAAAATAGTCCTCGTCACTTATGTTCTAAACAAGGCTTTATTTCTAATACTGGTCAATCGATTATTTGTCTACCCAATAAAATAATTATCGAATTACCAAATAATGAAATAGATACTGAGGTGAGTTAGTTTGAAAAAATTTACTAGATTATCGATGCTGTTAGCTTTATCGGTCGCTTTAAATATAATCGAAACAAGTCTACCTTTTTTAAATGACTATATTCCTGGTTTAAGACTTGGTTTAGCTAATATCGTAACTTTATTTATTCTTTATCAGTTCAGCTTTAAAGATGCCTTATATGTTGGTATTTTAAGAGTTTTTTTAGTAGGAATATTAAGAACAGGTATTTTTAGTACAACTTTCCTTTTTAGTTTAACTGGTGTTTTATTAAGTATTATATTTATGTACTTAGCTAAAAGATTTTTAAATTTATCTATTATTGGCGTTAGTATTGTCGGTTCAATCGCCCATTCAACAGGGCAAGTACTAGCTTCCATTTTTATATTACAGATGTCTTCAATGATTTATTATTTACCATGGTTATTACTTTTTTCAATTCCTACAGGTATTTTAGTTGGAATCTTGTGTAAACAATTAGTCAATTTTTACGAACAAAACTTGTCAATGGAAACAATTTAAGATATAATCTTGAGTTTGACAGTTGTAGGTGAAAAAAGTGGATTATTTCCTTATTTTATAAGGATTTTAAGCAAATAAAAAAAATGCGTAATTTTTTGAAATAGAAGAATTGTACAAAAATTACAAAAAAAAA
>CALVVP010000090.1 GCA_944363895.1 uncultured Bacilli bacterium
TTTCTTAATGTTTCAACCCAATTTTCTTTACCATCAGCTATTTTATCTAAATCGTTTTCCATATTAGCGGTATATTCGACATTGATTAAATGACTAAAACATTCTTGTAATTTATCCGTAATTTCAATACCGATTTTAGTAGGAACAAATTTTTTCTCAATGACATCAACATATTTTCTTAATTTTAATGTTTCCATGATTGTCGCATAGGTACTCTGACGACCAATACCTAATTTTTCCATTTCTTCGATTAATTTAGCTTCGGTATAACGAGCTGGTGGTTTGGTGAAGTGTTGTTCTTTAGTTATATCGTTAGCAACTATCACTTTAGAATTATAAGTATCGAAAGGTGGTAAAATATTTTCTTTCGTATCTTCATAATCACTATATACTTTTAAATAACCATCAAAAACAATAACTTGACCAGTTGCTTTAAATTGATAATTATTATTATCTAAAATAACGGTTGTATTAGTAGTTTCGGCATCTTTCATTAAACTAGCTAAAGCACGGTAATAAATCATTTTATATAATTTATATTCATCGTTAGTTAAATATGGTTTCACACTTTCTGGGGTGCGGTTGATACTAGTAGGTCTAATCGCTTCGTGAGCATCTTGGACATTTTCCGTTTTTTTAGCCGTTTTAACATAACCGATATATTCCTCACCATATTTATTTTTAATAAAACCATAAGTGGCTTTAATAAATTCATCTGATAATCTAACCGAATCCGTACGCATATAACTAATTAATCCGACTGTTTCATCTTTAAGTTCGATTCCTTCATATAATTTTTGCGCTAAAGACATTGTTTTTTTCGCATTAAAACCTAACTTACTTGAAGCTAATCTTTGTAAAGTACTAGTTATAAAAGGGGGATTAGACTTTTTATTTTTATTTTTCTTATCGACACTAGCAATCTTAAATGACTTACTTAATTTAGCTAATATTTCGTTAGCTTCGGCTTCATTTTTAATCGTAATTTCTTTATTGTTATAATTAAATAATTCAGCTGCAAAATCTTTAAAAATGCCAGTTATCGTCCAATATTCTTCTGGAACAAATTTTTCAATTTCTCTTTCTTTATCGACGATTAATTTTAAAGCGACACTTTGAACTCTGCCAGCCGAAGTACCATCAGTTTTGGCTTGCATTAATTTACTTAATCTAAAGCCAATTATACGATCTAATATTCTTCTTGTTTCTTGACTATTAACCAAATTTTGGTCGATTTTACGAGCATGATCAAATGAATTTAAAATCGCATTTTTCGTTATCTCATTAAAGACAATTCGTTCATAATTATTATCTTTTAAACCTAATGTGTCAAACAGATGCCAAGAAATAGCTTCTCCTTCGCGGTCAGGATCGGTAGCAAGATAAACAAAATCCGCTTTTTTAACTTCTTTTTTTAAATCGTTAATTAATTTTGATTTACCCTTAATTGTAACATAATCTGGTTTGAAATCATGTTCTAAATCGACACCTAAACCATATTTACCTTTCGTCGATAAATCTCTGATATGTCCTTTACTAGATAAAACCTCATAATCTTTACCTAGATATTTTTCAATTGTTTTACTTTTACTTGGGGACTCAACTATGACTAATTTCAAAATAATCACTCCTCGTATATACTTTATACACTAATATTTTTCTCTTGTCAATATTATTCAAAAATATTTCAAATTAAAACAAAAAGACTTATTTTTGAATTTTTTTAAGTCTTCGAATTACTTTCTTCTCAATCCTTGAAATATAAGATTGGGAAATTCCTAATATTTCAGCGACATCTTTTTGAGTCATTTCTTCATGGTTAAATAAGCCATATCTTAAAATCATAATTTGTTTGTCTCTTGGGTTTAAATTATTGATTTCTTGATATAATAATTTACGATTCACCTCTTCTTCTAGTCCTTTAGTTACAACATCAGCATCAGTTCCTAATATATCTTCTAGGTGTAATTCATTGCCTTCAGCATCATAACTTAAACTATCTTCAAAACTGACCTCGCCTTTTCTTTTTTTATTTTTTCTTAAAAACATCAATATTTCATTATCGATACAACGCGATGCATAAGTAGCTAATTTAATGTTTTTATCTAATTTATAAGTATTCACTCCTTTTATCAACCCAATAGTTCCAATACTAACTAAATCTTCTAAATCAATACCAGTATTTTCATATTTTTTAGCTAAAAAAACAACTAATCTTAAATTGTGTTCAATCAACTTAGCACGCGCAAATTCATCGCCTGCCATCGATTTAGTCACATATAAAACTTCTTCTTCTTTGGATAAAGGAGGCGGAAGTTTATCCGCACTGCCAACATAAAAGATTTCTTGCGTAAATATTTTTAAAATAAAGTTTTTTAATTTAGTAAACATGTTATCCCTCCAATAGTTTTTTATTTAATAAACAATCAATGCCATCAATTTTAATTTTTTCATCTAACAAGCCAACAATAATATCTTTTTTTATTGTTTTATTAATTTCAATTTTATCCGCTTTAAAACATTTAATAATTCCCTTACCATTAACCCCTTGATAAGGT
>CALVVP010000091.1 GCA_944363895.1 uncultured Bacilli bacterium
CTGGAGTAATAAAAAATGGTGACAACGAGCTAAATATTGGTTATAATAATGGTAGTGGTAAGAAAGTTTATAATTCTAAACAAAAAGGAAATATTGGTTATCAAATTATCAATGATTTAACAAAATACATTTCAACTGACTTGTTCGAAAAAACAAAAGTAGAAGTACCAATATATAGTGGAAGAGTTACTTACCAAGGTAAAAAGAATATTAAGGAGTACAATGATATTATTAGCATACCATCAACATTTGATATCTTTAGTGCTAAAGGTTTAAATAGTAGTAATAATGGTTATTGGCTTATTGATTCATCAAATGAAGAAAATATTAAAACTATGGTATATCCTATAGGTACAGTAAGCTATACACCTATTACTGACGATACCATGGCAGCAGTTAAAGTTAAGGCTGTGTTTAAAAAAGATGTTATAATTACAGATGGTAATGGTACACTTTCAGATCCTTATGAGGTAAGAGATTAAAAGGAGTAGTGTTTTATGAAGAAAAAGAAGAAGGTTCGCCAAAAAAAGGTTAAAACGGTTATAGTATTAAGTCTTGTCGTCATTGCATTTATAGCAGCCATAGTTTTCTTCTTTCTGAGTGATGAAAAAGTAATGAGCAATTTCAAAATATCAGATGAGACTGAAAAAATTAATAATGCTAAAAAATATGGTGATGATATTGTAGGGTGGCTAAGAGTTGAAGGAACAAACATAGATTTACCGTTAGTAGGAGCGGGTAATGACGATGTAGATGTTTCTAAAGGTGATTATGACTTTGCTTGGACAAACTCTTTTCCAGATGAAAATAGCAATAGACCAGCCTTTATATCACATAATATTAGAAATGTCTCTAGTAATCCGATAATTGATGATGATACTATGACTAGATTTGAACAGCTTATGTCGTTTATCTACTTAGACTTTATAAAAGATAATCAATTTATAGAATATACAAACAGTGAAGGAGAAACATCTCTTTATAGAATCTATGCTGTAGCTTTACTGGAAGATGATCAAAATTCTTCTTACAGTGATACTTATACCGAAGCTGAACAGAAGAGATATCTAAAAAAAGTAAAGCGAGAAAGTATGTATGATATAGATGTAGATGTTAATAGTGATGACCTTCTCTTAACACTATTTACTTGTACCAGATTTTATGGGGCTAGCACTAATTACTCCTTTAGAGTAGATGCTAGAAAACTAAGAGATGATGAAGAAAAAGTGTATGCTAAAGTAGAGCCTAATAAAAATTACGATAAAATAAAGGAGAGAATGGAAGAAGGTGTTAATGATGAAAAAGTCTAAAATATTTATAACATTAGCTTTAGTTGTAGCTTCTGGTTTTCTAGGAGTTCTAGCCAGTACATCTAATGTAGAAGCTGCTAATAATGAGTGTTCAGCTGGTTATACTAAAGCTACATATATGGATAAAATAAAATATTCTTATAATGGCAATGTAGTAACAATTACAGGTGCTTCTGGATTGAATTACACTACTAATATGACTAATGGAGTCATTTCTGGTGATGCTGATGGTGCAGGAACTTCTCATTTTTCTATTCCAGCAGATCAAATTAATGAAAGGTTGGAAATAACATTTTATTTAATTAATGATGATGGAGTATGTAGTGGTGGTAAAGAAGTAGGACAAATAACTGCTTATTCTGGAGCCTCAGCTAGAAATAATCTTTATGATAATGCTCTATGCGTTAATTACCGTAATAAATGGGCTAATAACGAAACAATGCGTAATGCTGTTTCTTACTGTTTCGAACAAGAAACTTCAATTCAATATTCTTATGATGAAGTAAGTACTTGGATTAATAATGCTGAAAGATTATACAGTGGAAATGGTGGTGAATCACAAATTGAAATTGATCCTAACTATCAAGAAGTAACTGATGTTAAAAATACTGATAAATTAGTTTGTGATGCTTTTAATACAGGTAATTATGAAAATCCTCATAAATATTATCATATAGAAAGTACTTCACAAAATAATTGTAAAGTAACTTGTAAAGAAGAAATTGAAGTTAACTTTAGTGATCCAGTAGCAACTCAAGCAGGACTATGTTTCCAATACTTGATAGAAATTAAATCTAAAGTAGATTGTGATGCTTATTACAGTGCACCATTGCCTAGTAGGCCAACAGTTTGTGTACCTACACCACATTGTACAGCAAGTAACGGATATCAAAGTGATAAAGGTGGACCTAGTGAAGACTTTGATGCTTGTGTTCAAGAGTGTGATGGTGGAGACTATACTCAAAAATGTATAGACAGTTGTTATAATAAAGTCTATGTAAAGAAAAATTATACTGCTAGTAATGCATCAAGCGATAATACATCAACAACAAATAAACTATTAACATTTGATAATAAAGATTATCGTACATTTAAAGTAGCAAATAGTTGTTTAGATCCAGCAACAATTAATCGTAATGATGCTAGTCAAATTGAAGCTTTATATGAACAACATCAAAGAGACCCAGGTGGATATTATGAAGGTGGAAGATGGATACCTTCATCTAGTGGATGTTCAAGTAGTGTTGGACAGTTCTATTTCTCAAGTGTTGATAGAACAAGAGCAACAGTATATGAAATGCAAGGAGCTTATTATGATAGTCACGGAAGGAAAACATATTGTGCAGGAAGTAATGGCTTTTTAATGAGATGTCAAATAAATGGTTATTCAAATTGGTGTTCAGATTATTGTCAATGGGTTAATAGATGTGGAAGTGACACAGTATTAACAGATTACATTGCTGAACAACAATATCAAAAAGAATTAGCTGAATACGAAGCTGCAAAGAAAGCTTGTGAAAGTCAAGCTGCAACATGTACAAATGAAACAACAGATTATCAAATGATTGTTGAAAATAAAGATGGCAATGATAATGATAGCAATAAAGAAGATTGGACAGAAGAATTTAATTCTAGCCAAAAATTAAATAGCAATAAAGTAACAGGTTCATTTATTGATATGGTTACACTTGTTGATGGTGAATGTGAAGATGGACAACCTGATGATTGGGATTATCATAACATTATAACTTTCCCTGGCACATGGGTAAATAATAAGACAGGACAAACTGCTCATTCTATTGAGCCAGGATATGAAGATTTCTATACATTTGTTGGTAATCAATATTGTACAAAACTAAATTCTGTTCCTGTAAACACTGCATGGTATGATTGGAAAGTTAACCAAAATGGTGATCCAAATGCCTTAACTGATTCTGAAAAATCATCAATAATGGAAGTGCTTGATATGAATATTAAAGGTTCTATTGAAAATTATGGATACTTTGGTTGGAATTTTGATGTTGAATGTTTCTATGCCATAAATGAACCTGATGATAATAGAACAAACGGTGATGACCCTGGAAAAGGTCCTGGTGGCGACCCAGGTGATAATGATGATGGTGGAACACCTTCATGTAAACCAGGAGATCCAGACTTTCCAAAATGTAATGATGGTGATCCAAATGATACTACAACAGTTAATAACTTTGAATTTAGAACTGTATCACTAGATAATCTATTCCCATCAAATCAATCTGGACAAACATCACGCCAAGCAGGCTTTAACTGGACTTGTGATGCTACAAATCTTGAGAATGAAGATTACTTAATTCAACCAGTTGCCCTTAAAAATGAAATTGAACGTTTGGGCGATGATATATATAATGGTGATACATATCTTGATTATCATATAGTTTTAACACCTGAAACTATGAACAAAGTAAGAAACTATAACGATGATGTTGGCAGTTATTCAGAGCCAGCTGGAAAACAAGCTGAAGAGCACGGAGAAGTATTGAGCGCTAATAACAATAAAACTGCTGGTATTACAGTTTATAGAAGTTACTTACTACATAAAGTATTAAATAGTAGTGAACTATTAAAGAGTGGATTAATCGGCTGTAACAATGAAACAGATGGACAATGTCAAAAAACAATCATCGATGATGGTGAAGGATGTTATAGAGAATATCAAGCTCAAAGCAGTATCTTGAAAGGAGCTAATAGTTAATGAGTAAAGCAATGTTAGTAGTAGGAATTATATT
>CALVVP010000092.1 GCA_944363895.1 uncultured Bacilli bacterium
TTTTTCTTATGTTAATTATAAAAGATAGTTAAATTTATTAAGACTTATGATATAATGGTAATAGGTGTCAGTATGAATATATATAACTATACAATTAAACAATTAGAAGAATATTTTTTAAATAAAAATGAAAAAAAGTTCAAAGCAACCCAAGTTTTTGAATGGTTATATCAAAAAAGAGTTACATCTTTCAATGAAATGACTAATATCAAAAAAGAAGTTATTGAACTTTTAAAACAAGATTTTAAATTTGAAGATATAAAACTTTTAGCAAAACAAGAAGATGTTGATGTTTGTAAATTTTTATTCGAATTAAAAGATGGCAACAAAATTGAAGCCGTTTTGATGAAACATGATTATGGTAATAGCTTATGTGTTTCTAGTCAAGTTGGATGTAATATGGGGTGTAAATTTTGTGAAAGTGGTAGATTAAAAAAAGTTCGTAATTTAGAAACAGGTGAAATGGTTTTACAGTTATTAAAAGTTGAACAAGTATTAAAGATTCGAATTTCTCATTTGGTTTTAATGGGGATTGGTGAACCTTTCGATAATTATGAAAATGTTATCAACTTTATCGATATTATTAATACCCCTAAAGGTATTGCTTTAGGAAGTCGTCATATTACCGTTTCTACTTGTGGTATAATACCTAAAATAAAAGATTTTATTAAAGATGGTAAACAAGTCAATTTAGCAATCAGTCTTCATGCGGCAAATGATGAATTAAGAGATAAACTAATGCCAATTAATAAAGTATATAAATTAGATGATTTAATTAAAGCAATTAAAGAATATATTAAACAAACTAATAGAAGAGTAACATTTGAATATATTTTACTAAAAGGTATTAATGATAAAAAAGAAAATGCTTTAGAATTAGCTAAACTTTTAAAAGGAATGAATTGTTATGTCAATTTAATTCCTTATAATGAAACTAGTCATATTGAATTTAAAAAAAGTGATCAAAAAACAATTTTAAATTTTTATGATACTTTGAAAAAAAACAATATTGATGTTACAATTAGAAGAGAATTTGGTAAAAAAGTAAGTGCTGCTTGTGGCCAATTAAGAGCTAACTACAAGGAGGAATTATAATGGAATATGCATATATAACAGATCCCGGTAAGGTAAGAGATCACAACGAAGATAGTGTTATAATTGTTAAAAATGAAATCGGTGAAGTTTTACTAGCTGTTGCTGATGGTATGGGAGGACATTGTGGCGGTGAGATTGCCTCTAGTATTGCTATTTCCCATATTGGTGACCGATTTAGGAAAACTAGTTCGGTTGGAACTAAAGAAGATGCTATCAGCTTTATTAAAGAAATTGTTAGTGAAGCTAATGTTTTGTTATATAAATATACTAGTGAACATAAAGAAAGTTCAGGTATGGGAACAACCATAGTATTAGCTTTAGTAACGAATGAATTTTTATTATTTGGTAATATTGGTGATTCTTCGGGATATGTTTTAAGAAAAAATAAATTACATAAAATCACTACCGATCATACTTTAGTAAGTCTACTAGTCAAATCTGGCGAATTAACCCAAGAAGAAGCTAAAGAGCATCCAAGAAAAAATGTCCTAATGCGGGCTTTAGGAGCCACTAACACAGTCGAGATGGATGTATTTGATGTTGAAAGAGATGTCGATGGTATCTTATTATGTAGTGATGGTTTAACTAATATGTTAGACGATGAACAAATTGCTAAAGTTTTATTAGACGAAGATATTAGTTTAGATGAAAGATTAAAAAAACTAATTGTTAAATGTAATAATCGTGGGGGAACTGATAATATCTCTATTGCTTATTTAAAGGATGGTGTAAAAAGATGATTACAAAAGGGGATAAAATAAATGATAGATATCAGATTATCAAAACAATTGGCGAAGGTGGCATGGCTAATGTTTATTTAGCGCAAGATACGATTTTAAACCGACAAGTAGCAGTAAAAATATTAAGAGGTGATTTAGCTGATGATGAAAAATTCGTTAGACGTTTTCAAAGAGAAGCACTATCAGCTAGTAAATTAAATCATCCTAATATTGTCGAAGTATATGATGTCGGTGAAGATAACGGTCAATATTATATTGTGATGGAATATGTTAATGGTAAAACATTAAAAAGTTTAGTAAAAAAACGTGGAGCTTTAACATTACCAGAAGTAATCGATATTATGACTCAATTATTAAGTGCTGTTATGTGTGCTCATGATAGTTATATTATTCATCGGGATATTAAACCACAAAATGTGATGATTTTAGAAGATGGTAAAGTTAAAATCATGGATTTTGGGATTGCCATGGCTTTAAATAGCAACGAATTAACGCAAACTAATTCTGTGATGGGATCAGTTCATTATCTACCACCAGAACAAGCTAATGGTAGTGGCTCAACGATTAAATCAGATATCTATTCTTTAGGTATTTTGATGTATGAGTTATTGACCGGTAAAGTTCCATTTAAAGGTGATAATGCGGTAGAAATTGCGATTAAACAGATGAAAGAACCAATTCCATCAATTTGTAAACAAAATCCGGATATACCTCAGTCGATCGAAAATATCGTTTTAAAAGCTTGTGCCAAAAATCCGAAAAACCGTTATGATTCAGTTAAGGAAATGTATGAAGATGTATTAAAAGCTTTAAACGAAGATGAAATAAATCAAAAGAAACTAGTTTATAAATATCCAGAGCATGATTTAGAAGAAACTAAAGTAATGCCTAATTTAAGTCGTTTAGAGAAAAATCCAAAGGAGGAAGAAGAAGTGCCTAAAGTTAAAAAGAAAAAAAATATTAAAGATAAAATATTGTGGATAACTGGTGGCATATGCGCAGTTTTAATCGCTTTAATTTGTTTGTTCTTGATAATTTATCCAAAGTTAGTTGCTGTTGCTGATGTAACTATTCCTGATGTTAGTAATTTAACTGTCGTCGAAGCGGAAGCTGCATTGCGAAATGCCGGCTTATTAGTAGCTAGTGATGTTGAAGAAAGAGAAAATGATGAAATCGAACCGGGTAAAGTTGTTGGGACTAGTCCTCAGGTTGGAAGAACGGTTAAAGAAGGAACAGAAGTAACGATTATTGTGGCTAAAGAAAGTGGTAAAGTAACAATTGAAAATTATGTTGGAACAACTTATCGAACTGTCGAAGCTAACTTGAAAAATGCCGGTTTAAATGTTATTGTTGAACCACGAAATATTTCGGAAAAAGAACAAGAAAATTATCAATATGACGAATATGATATTATTGAACAAAGCGCTAGTGAAGGCACTTCTTTAGAACCTGGCGATACGATTATTTTATACTATGCTGTATTTACCGTGGAATATCCTGACTTTTTTGCCGAAAATTATACCCTTGAAGCAGTTCGGGAATTTTGTGAAAAGAATAATGTCAATTTAGAAATCACTTACCAAACTAGTGATGAATATCCAGAAGGAACGGTTATTAGTCAAGATCGAACTGGAGAAGTTATTGAAGGTTCAACTTTAACAATTACCGTGACCCAAAAAACAGTAGTAGAAACTCCTGAAGAAACGGTTGAATAATGCAAGGAAAAATAACAAAAATTATCAGTAATAATTTTACTGTTTTAGCTGACAAGGAGTACATTTGTGGCGCAAGAGGCAAATTTAGAAATTTAAAAATAACGCCTTTAGTTGGTGATGAAGTATCATTTGATGAAAAGAAAAAAATTATATTACAAATTGCCAGCCGAAAAAATAGTTTAATCAGGCCACCGATAGCTAATGTTGACCAAGCTTTAATCGTTGCTAGTGTTAAAGAACCTAACTTAGATTTATATCTATTAGATAAATTATTGTGTTTGATTGAATTTAATCATATAAAACCAATTATTTGTTTTACCAAATTAGATTTATTAGATGATTTAAAAGAAATAGCAAAAATTATCGATTATTATCGTAAAATTGGTTATGAAGTTTATCAAAACAAAGATGAAAATCTCAAAAAAATCTTTAAAGATAAAATTACTGTCTTTGCTGGTCAATCAGGAGCTGGGAAATCGACTTTATTAAATATTTTAGATTATTCTTTAAACTTACAAACAAATGATATATCGATTGCTTTAGGGCGAGGTAAACATACCACTAGACATGTCAGTCTATTACCTATTCTAGGTGGTTGGTGTGCTGACACTCCTGGCTTTTCCAGTTTAAGTTTAAAAGAAATGACACCTAGCGATATTAGAGATAATTTTATCGAATTTAATTTATATCGTGATTGCTGTGCTTATAAAGATTGTATGCACGATAAAGAAGAAGATTGTGAAATAAAAAGAAGAGTAGCTAGCGATATTTTAAAAAGTCGTTATGAAAATTATATTAAGTTTTTAAGGAAGGAAAAAATATGAAAATATCTGCTTCATTTTTATCGATTAAAGATAATTTAAAAGAAAATATTGATTTATTAACTAAATGCGATATCGATTATCTTCATTTAGATATTATGGACGGAGTATTCGTTAAAAATAAAACTTGGAATATTTTAGAAATTAAAAACTTAATTAATCATAACAAACCTTTAGATGTTCATTTAATGGTCAGTGATGTTTATAAATATATCGACGAATTTAAAGAGTTAAATCCTGATTTTATAACCTTTCATTATGAAGTTGATTTAGATATTATGGACATTATTAACTATATAAAAAAATTTAATATTAAAGTTGGTCTATCGATTAAACCCAATACTAAAGTTGAAGAAATAATTCCTTATTTACCATTTGTCGATTTAGTGTTAGTTATGAGTGTCGAACCAGGATTGGGTGGCCAACAATTTATCACAAATAGTGTCGATAAAATAAAAAAATTAAAAGAATTAAAAGGTAATTATTTAATTGAAGTTGATGGTGGTATCAATGTTCAAACAATTGATTTAATTAAAGATGTTGATATCGCTGTTATTGGCAGTTATATTACTAGTGGTGATTATAAAGAAAAAATAAAAATGATAAAGGAGAAAATTTATGGATGATATTTTATTAGAAACTGAAAGTAGAATGGAAAGTGCTATTGAATCATTAGATAAAAAATTTACTAATATTAGAGCGGGAAGAGCTAATCCTAGTATTTTAGACGGTGTTTTAGTTAATTATTATGGTGCTTCAACCCCTTTAAAACAATTAGCGAATATTTCAATTCCCGAAGCTAGACAATTATGTATTAAACCTTTTGACAAAAGTGCTTTAGGTGCCATTGAAAAAGGAATATATGAAGCTAACATCGGCTTAACGCCTAACAATAATGGGGAAATTATTATTTTAAATATTCCTGCTTTAACGGAAGATACCAGAAAAGAATATGTTAAGCAAGCAAAACAAGCTGCTGAAGAAATCAAAATTGCTTTAAGAAATATAAGGCAAGATGCTAATAACGATATTAAAAAATTAGAAATTCCTGAAGATGATATTAAATATTGTATGGATGAAATTCAAGAATTAATTAATAAATATAACAAAATAGTTGATGAAAAATTAGAAGTTAAAGAAAAAGACTTATTAAGTGTATAGGGGGAATATTATGTTTCGCAAAAAACAAGATAAAGAAATAAATTATACTAAAGTAAATGATTTAGTTACTTTATCACATAATGTTTTAAGAGTCTTATTTATTTTATTAATTATTATTGGTGCTTATTTTGTCATTAGATTGATTAAAGAAGTTCAGATTTTACCGTTTGTTTTAACGGTTTTAGGTCTTTTGTCACCTTTATTTATTGGTATTGTCATCGCTTGGTTATTCGATCCTTTTGTTACTTATTTGAATAAAAAAGGTCTAAGAAGAGGCTTAGGAGCAGCTATTAGTTATGCTATATTTTTAGGAATTATTGTTTTAATGTTAACCGCTTTAATTCCCCTTTTGTCGGAACAAGTTAATGATTTTGTAACGACAACGCTTCCAACTTTATTTACAAGCGCTAGAGAATTCATTGACAATTTCTTTAATAATTTAAGCAATATCGAAAATTTTGATGCTTTAGCAATGAGAGATGAAATCTTTAGTAAATTAGAACTAATTGCTACTAATTTAACTAGTTCTTTACCGGATTTATTAGTTAATATTATTACTTCGTTATTTTCGGGAATTGGTGTTTTTGCCGTTGGCTTAATTATTGGTTTTTATTTATTGTTAGATTTTGATAAAAACACTGATACTTTATTTGGCTTAATTCCTAAAAAATATCGTGATGAAACTAAAAAATGTTTATATGCAGTTAATAAGCCTTTAAAAAGATTTGTCAATGGTGCTTTAATTGATTGTTCAGTTATTTTTGTAGTAACAGCAATTGGCTTTTCAATTATTGGCCTTAAGGCTCCTTTGTTGTTTGCGGTCTTTTGTGCGATAACTAATGTAATTCCATATGCTGGACCTTATATTGGTGGTGCTCCTGCTGTTTTAGTCGGTCTTACACAAGCACCGGCTACTGGAATTGCTGTTTTAATCTTTATTATTGTTGTTCAAGCAGTCGAAGGCAATTTATTACAACCATTTATTATGAGCAAAACTACTAAATTAAATCCAGTTACGATTATTTTAGGTTTGTTAGTATTTGGTTATTTCTTTGGTATTGTCGGTATGATTTTATCGACACCAATTATTGGAGCAATTAAAGAATTAATTAATTTCTTTGATGAAAAATATGATTTTTTAAATTTTGAAAAAGATGGTGAAAGCTAATCTTTTTTTATTTTGTTTTAAATAATAAATTATAATTAAAATGTATAAATTATATCTATTTTGACTAATAACTTATTTTAAGTTAAAATCAATATAGAAATAGAGGTAATTGACAATGATAAGAAAAAAATTGAATTAGCAAATTACAAACCTGAAGGGGACAAAATCTTTATAAAAAAAATAAACTTTAATTTTGATAATTTAAAAAAAGAAAAAAGTAATCATTTTTTTAAAAAATTTTACATTAAGTATTGTTTATTTTAGATAAAATACTAAAAAATAGTGCATAATAGAAGTATGAGGAGAATAGATATGAAAAAAGGTTTTACGCTTATTGAATTATTAGGAGTTTTAATTATATTAGCTGTTATTGCTTTAATTACTTTTCCCGTGATTGATAATTCGATTAAAAGTAGTCGCGAACAATCTTTAGAAAGAACGATTGAGTCAATCGAAGAGGCAGCTTATCGTTATAGTATTGAAAATGATATTGGCTATCCAAATGAAAAACAAGCTCTTTATTTGAGTGACATTCAAAGCAAGGGCTTTTTATCGTCTTCGATTATAAATCCCGTGACCAATGAAGAATTAGCTGGTTGCGTCTGGTATCATTGGGATACAAATTATAATCAATATATTTTTCAATATGATATGGAATGTGTTCAGACCGATACCGAACCAGCTATCAATCTTACTTATAATGAAGATTTAATTAATAGTAATGGTTGGACCAAAGAAAATATTGCTGTTACATTAAGTGGTAATGGTGAGATAAAGTATTGTATAAGTAATAGTGAATGTGAACCAAATGAAATCGTCGAAACCGGTAACAATACTAAATTTATTACTACGGAAGGAACAACTTATCTATGTGCTCTAACTACAAATAGCTTAGGAAGTAGTGACAAAAAATGTCAAAGTTTTAAATTAGATAAAACTGCGCCAACTGTCGGAACAGCCAATTTCACTGGAGCTTTAGGAAGTAATAGTTGGTATACAACTGATATAACAGTTAATGTAACAGATGGTAGTGATAATTTATCTGGTCATAGTAGTACCATAAGTAATATAGAAAGTATTACTTCTAATACAACTGGTACAACCGTTAGAATCACGACAACTGATTTAGCTAGTAATTCAGCTACAAGAGATTATTTAATTAAATTAGATAAAGATAGCCCAACCTTAACAGCTAAAGATGGTACAGTCGAAATAACAGAAGGCGATAGTAATGCTGTCAGTAATTACTTTAATGTTAGTTATAGTATCAGTGGGGGAAGTATATCATGTACTCCAACTAATACCAATAGTTTAGATACAGGTACCCAAACTTTAAGTTGTACTGCTACTGGGGGTAATGGATTAACAACAACAGCTTCAAAGGATATAACAGTAAAACCAAATTTACCAGAGTCGATATCATTTGCTGAAGACTCTTGGGAAACAATATCTGAATTAGTAAAGGCTGGTGTAGCAGAAGAAAACTATAGTGTTGGCGATACAAAAGAAGTCGAAGTATCTGGTTATGGGACATTTACGGTAAGAATAGCAAATATGTCAACACCAACTGAATGTTCAACTTCCGATTTTTCGCAAACTGCATGTGGTTTTGTCGTTGAGTTTGTCGATA
>CALVVP010000093.1 GCA_944363895.1 uncultured Bacilli bacterium
CCGATATTAATCGCGACAACTTTCGCTTCGACACCAAAATCGTGAAACACTTCTTGTAAAATATTAACGGTATCTTTAATTGCTTCTTGATTGTTTTTATTGTTATTTTTAGACGGTTTATTTAATAAAGTAATAGGCGGAAATTTATAATTAGCATTAGTTTCTTTTATCTCATCTAACTCAATTGTTTCGATATCATCTTTAATCTCTTTTTTATCATCATTAGTTACCAATTCTTCCATACTAGATATAACAATTTTATCGTCTTTTTCATATTCATCTTCTACTTGTTTAATATGTTCTTTGTCTTTAACTTTGTGAGTTAAATTAACTGTTTCTTGAACGGTTTTTTTAACGCCTTCTTTTAAGGATTTAACAATATCATAAATTGTAATTCCACTAAACATAATAAAACCACAGATGATTAAAACAATACTAACGACACTAGCACCTTGTAATGATACTAATTTTACTAAAGTAACACTTAATATTGCCCCAATCATTCCCCCACCTTGAATATCCGTAGCACCATCGATAAAACTATTCAAATTATTAAAAGTTTCTTCAATTATTACGCCATATTCAATATTAGTTCCATCAGTAGTTAAATTTTTAATATATCCTAAGTGAAAAAAGCATAAAATACCTAAAATAATAATATATAATCCGATTAATTTAGTAGTTAATAAATCGGGTTTTTGTCTTTTGACAATCATATAGCCACCGATAATACCGATTATTACTAGTAAAACAGCCCATAGAACACCGACTAAGAATCCGGCAAAACCATCAATTATATTGGCTAATAATCCAAAACGACAACACCCAATAATAGCGACTAATATAAGTAAGATTCCATATATTTCAATATAAGCCTTATTATCTTTCTTTACTTCTTTTCTTACTTTTTTCTTAGTCATTTTATCACCTTCTACTATAAAATTATACCATATTATCTAAAAAATTAAAAGGAATTATCTTTCTAATTCCTCTTCGATTCTCAATAATTGATTATATTTGCAGATACGATCAGTTCTGGATAATGAACCTGTTTTTATTTGCCCTAAATCAAGACCAACCGCTAAATCAGCTATTATTGTATCTTCCGTTTCCCCGCTACGATGAGAGATGATAGTTTTATAATTGTTTTTCTTAGCTAATTCAATTGTTTCTAAAGTTTCGGTTATCGTGCCAATTTGATTAACTTTTAAAAGAATTGCATTTCCCGCTTTATGATCGATAGCATATTGTAAATATTTTTTATTGGTTACAAATAAATCATCACCAACTAATTGAATGCGATTTCCTAATTCTTGCGTTATTTTAATAAAGCCATCCCAATCATTTTCATCGACTGGATCTTCAATGGAAATAATTGGATAGTTGTTACATAATTCTTTATAAAATTCGATTAGTTCATCGATATTTAACTTTCTATTTTCACCTCTTAAATTATAAATTCCATCTTCATAAAATTCACTAGCCGCTACATCTAGTCCAATATTAACATCGACACCAGGTGTATAATTAGCTTTTTTAATTGCTTCAACAATTAAATCTAAGGCTTCTTTATTACTACTTAAATTAGGCGCAAAACCACCTTCATCACCGACATTAGTGTTATAACCTTTTTCTTTTAAAACTTTTTTTAATGTGTGAAATACTTCTGAACCGATTCTTAATCTTTCTTTAAATGTATAAGCATTAGGAATAATCATAAATTCTTGAAAGTCTAAATTATTATCAGCATGTGCTCCACCGTTTAAAATATTCATCATTGGTCTAGGTAAAGTTGTACCCTCACCAATATAGCGATAAAGTGGTTTATTAGCTGCTAAACTAGAAGCTTTTAAAACGGCCATTGAAACACCTAAAGTAGCATTAGCGCCTAAATTAGATTTATTTTCAGTTCCATCTAAATCTAATAATGTTTTATCGATTAATTTTTGATCACTAGCATCCATACTGATTAATTTTTCGCGAATAATAGTATTGACATTATTGACAGCTTTTAAAACACCTTTCCCCATATAACGATTATTATCATTATCTCTTAATTCTAAAGCTTCGCGACTACCGGTTGAAGCACCACTTGGTACGATAGCTCTTCCTAAAATGCCATTTTCTAAAATAACATCCACTTCAACAGTAGGATTTCCTCTTGAATCTAATACTTCTCTTGCTTTAATATCTTTTATTTTCATTTATAAATCGTCCTTTCTAATTTTCATATAATCCTTTGATATTAGCTTCATCAATAATATGATTTTTAATTTTATCTTTTAATTCTTGATAACTAAAACCTTCATTTATATCTAAAAAACAATCTAAAGCATAAACCGTAATATCATAATAATGTGGCTTATTAGGAGGAGCCATTCCTCCATAACTATTACGATTAAAATCATTTTTACCTTCGATAAATTGGTGGTTATTTAAACTAGCATTTTCTTCTAAATATGGTTTATCTAAATTTGCTACTAACCAATGAATAAAATCATGACCACAAACTTCGATAGCATCAAAATCTTCGATAATAACAGCAAATGATACTGTGTTTTTAGGAACTTCGATAAATTCTAAAGGAATTGATAATGTCATGTCCCCTCTTTTACCATATTTATCATCGATTATACCATTTTTAATTCCTTGACTTACTATTTTCATAAATTTTCCCCTTTATTTTAATGTTTCAATAACTCTTTTAAAATCATCGCCACGATCTTCAAATTTCGCATATTGATCCCAAGAAGCACAAGCTGGGCTTAACAAAATAACCTCATTTTCTTTCGATAGATTGTAAGCTAATTTGGTAGCTTCTTCTAGTGTTTCTGTTTGATAACATTCGATATGATTGCTATCACAAAATTGTTTGATTCTTTCTTTTGTCTCGCCATAACAAACAACTAATTTAACATGTTGCATATATGGTAACAATTCATCAAATGAATGTCCTCGATCTAATCCTCCTAATAATAAAATTGTCGGTTTGTCAAAAGATTTTAAAGCAATAATCGTTGAAACAACATTGGTAGCTTTTGAATCATTATAAAATTCTCGACTGTTAAGTCTTTTAACAAATTCTAAACGATGAGCAACTCCAGCAAATTCATTTAAGACTTCTTTAATTGTTTCATTAGATACATTAAATTCTTTAGCAACAACAATCGCACACATAATGTTTTCATAATTATGATTACCTTTAATTCTAATTTCATCTAATTTGATTATTTCTTCATTTTGATAATAAATTGCTTTATTTTCTAAATAAATATCACATTTTTTAGTAGCGGAAAAATAAACTTTAGTTGACTTAATATCATTAGTTAAATCTAAAACTTCTTGATCATTACCGTTTAAGATTGCTAAATCATCTTTGGTATGATGTTCAAAGATTTTTTTCTTGTTTTTTTTATAATTTTCAAATGTTTTGAAATGATCTAAATGAACTGGTGATAAATTAGTTAAAACACTAATATCCGTTTTAAAATCATAAAAATCATGTAATTGATGTCCTGATATTTCCATTACCAGAATATCGTTTTCTTTTAAATCATTTAATAATGAACACATTGGAAAACCGATGTTTCCTCCTAAATGAACCGGTAAATTAGCTTTTTTTAATATTTCATAAGTTAAAGTTGTTGTCGTGGTTTTGCCATTACTACCAGTAATACCAATTATTTTTACATTATTCGGTAAATAATGATAAGCTACTTCTAATTCATTAACCACGGGAATACCTAATTTTTCAGCTTTTAAACAAACTGGATGTTCTATTTTTATTCCCGGATTTTTAACAACATAATCGAAACTATCATCCAACAATTCTTCTGGTTTGTCAGTTATAATTAAATTAATTCCTAATTGTTTTAATTCTTTTACTTTTTCTTCATCTTGTTCTTTCATATCTGTAATTAAAATTGTGCAGTTATGTTTATTTAAAACTTTAGCAGCTTCAAAACCAGAACGAGCCATTCCTAAAATAAACATTTTTTTATTGTCATACATTTTTTATCACCTATAAATATTATACACTAAACAATTTAAAAATATCAAGAAAAAAACTGCATTATGCAGTTTTTCAAATATTAGTTTTATGGTATGAGGACTGCCCGAGTGGTATCACTATCATCACTTAAAGAAAGAATTCTACCAAACGAAAATATTC
>CALVVP010000094.1 GCA_944363895.1 uncultured Bacilli bacterium
CAAAAAAACTATCGGACTGTTACATTCAATAGCTTTAAATTTATTTTTTCTTCCAGAAAGTTCTAATTAAATAGAATAGCAAAATAATGTAAATTATACATAAAGCCCATAACAGAACTGTTGTAAAAATACCGGATGAATATATTTCAATAATATGCGATATGCTATTAGGAAAATAGCTATTAATAAAATTAGTTAAAGCTGGTACAGGAATATTATTCGCGATAAAATCTAAAACTCTTAAAAATATATCGACTATTCCAATATAATAAACAACACTGCTAAACCTTTTAAATATCATTACCGCTATAGCTATAATAACTAAAACAATTACTACTACATCCACTGCTAATCCCTCAATTCTATATTCACTAAATAACCATAATAATTAGATAAATCGACAATTACTAAAGAATTATCTGTATAAGTAATTATTCTAATATTATCATCATTTATAACATCGTTATTATAAATTATCTTTTCAAAATCGCTTATTTTAACTAAATATGTGTTCGTTTGTTCAAGATGATTAGTTGATTCTAAAATAGCTACATCCAACAATTTAGAAATATTACTTGGTTTAAAAATATCTAAATCATAATCATCTAATATAGCTGGTTTTTCATCTAACGGATAAGAAACATCCTCATAATTAATTAAATTAGTAACTGCATCATAAGTAAAACTTTCTTCACCAGTTATTTCAATTAAATAATCTGTTACATCAGCTAATTCAAAACTAGGCAAAGTTTCTTCCGGTTCTTCTAAAGATTCATGTGGCCCAGTTTCCCCACTGCTAATAAGCATAAAAACAAATACAAAAAATATGGCATATATAATTAAAATAGCTAAAGCTCTAGTTCTTTTATTTGACAAAAGCTTTTTAATAAATTCAATTGTTTCTTTCATTGTAATACTTTTCCTACAATATCTTTATCTCTTAAACCATTATAAAAATCAATGGCACTCATCTTAGTTTTACCTTCTAGTTGAACAACTTTTAAAACAATTTCCCCATTACTTACTTTTACACCAATTCCATCGTGATAAATAGCGGTAATTTGACCATTAAAACCAATCGGATAATTTTCCGTTATATATGCTTCCCATACTTTTAAAATTTTACCTTCAAAAACACAATAACTACCAGGCCATGAATTTAAACCTCTAATTTGATTATACAATTGTTTTTTAGTCTTATCAAAATTTAATTTTTCATCTTCTTTTCTCAAAGTAAAAGCATAAGTCGCTTGGGAAGAATCTTGAACAGTTCTACTATTAGTGCCATTAATAATGCTAGGTAAAGTTTCCAATAATAATTCTTTACCTAAAATACTTAATTTATCATGCAAACTACTAGCAGTATCAGTATCTAAAATAGGAATTTCTTTTTGTGTTATAATATCGCCTTCATCCATTTTCGTATTCATATACATAATCGTAATTCCCGTTTTAGAATGTCCTTCGATAATCGCTTTATGAATTGGTGCCCCACCTCTTAATTTAGGTAATAAAGAAGCATGAACATTGATACATCCTAAACGAGGTGATTCCAATAACTGTCTTGGAATAATTTGCCCATAAGCACAAGTAATAATTAAATCTGGATTTAAATTAATTATCTCTTGATAATCTTCTTTAATATGTTCTGGTTGTAAAACTAAAATAGCATGTTCTAAAGCCAGTTTTTTAACTGGTGAAATATTAATTTGGCCATGATTACCAGGACGATCTGGTTGTGTAACAACCGCTCTTACTTTATAATTATCAATTAAACCTTGCAAAACAGGAATCGCAAACTCTGGAGTTCCCATAAAAACAATTTCTAAATCTTTCTCAATTTTAATGTTTGAATAATCCATTATTACCACCTAATTTTATTTTATCACGAAAAAAGAAAGATGTAAATTATTATTTAAAATTCTTCCTCTTTCTTTTTATCTTCAAGTTTTATTACTTCACGATTATCCGTGTTCATTTTAATAACTTTTCTTTTCGTTTCATCGATATTATAAGGATACTTAAGATTTAATTTTAATACTTTAGCTACTATGTTACTAGGAAAATGTGTAACTTTTTTATTATATTTATTAATTATTTCATTATAATATTTTTTGTTTGCCACTATTTCTTGTTCTGCTAAATCAAATTGTTTAATTACATTTAAAAAAACCGGATTTTGTTTTAAAATTATATTAGCGTCAGCGATTTCCCATAAACGATTAAGTAAATTATTTAATTCGATATTTAAATTAATTTTATCTTTAACAGTCTGTTTTTCATAATCATCTTTTATTAAAAAGGAAATACGATTTAAAGTTTCTTTTTCTAAATTATAACTATTAAAAATATTAATCAAATTAGGTAATAAACTAATTCTTCTTTTAAAAAAGACATCTAGTTCTAAAAATTCCTTATCCGTTTTCTTATTTAAATATGTTAAATTGTTATATGTTATATAAGCATAACTGGCAATTAAAATAATTACAATTACAATCAAAATCCACATTCATATCACCACAATACTATTATAACACATTTTCTGCACTTTTATTTTGTTTACCATTAATTCCCACAATTATATCTTATTAGGATTAAAATCAATGCCAACTCTTACTTTATTATTTTTATATTTATCGTTGATAAACTTTAAATATGGATAAATCTTTTTAGTATCTTTATATTTAATAATAATCTGATAATAATAAACATTGTTTATTTTAGGAACCATAGCAGCCGCCGGGCCTAAAATAATTTCATCTTTTAAATTATCTTTTAAATAAGTTATGATTTTATTACTTTCTTCTTCACATTTTTGTTCATCTAAACCTTGAATTTTAATCAAACATAAATTATAAAAAGGTGGATATTTTAATATTTTTCTTATCTTCATTTCCTCGTTATAAAAACTTAAATAATCATGATTTTTCGCACAGATTAAACTATAATGATCAATATTAAATCCTTGAATAATAACTTCACCAACTAAGTTATCTCTTCCCGCTCTACCTGCTACTTGATTCAACAATTGAAAAGTTCTTTCCGCACTTCGATAATCGGGAATATTCAAAGATGCATCACCATTAATAACGCCAACTAAAGTTACTTTCGGAAAATTCAATCCTTTAGCAATCATTTGCGTTCCAATTAAAACATTATATTTTTCTTTTTCAAAATCATTTATGATTCTTTGATGAGCTTGCTTAGTTCTCGTTGTATCAACATCCATTCTAACTACTTTAGCCTTTTTAAATTCTTTGATTATTTCTTCTTCTAACTTTTCTGTTCCCATACCTCGTTCTTTAATATCAGTACTGTGGCAATTTGGACATTTAAATAATTTATTAGTTTCATAGTTGCAATAATGACACATCATTTTTTTAGATTTTAAATGATAAGTTAAAGGAATATCACAATTTGGGCATTTATGAGTAAATCCACAATTATTACAAGTGGTAATAGTGGTATAGCCTCTTCTATTTAACAAAATGATAACTTGTTCATTATTATTTAATTTTTCATTTATTTTATCCTTTAAAATTTGTGAGAAAATAGTATTTTTATTTTTTATTTCTTCTTTCATATCAACTAAAATAACCTTAGGTAAATTATTATTAACTCTATTTTTCATTTCCAACAATTCATATATATTAGTTTTGGCTCTGGTATAACTTTCGATTGAAGGGGTAGCACTTCCTAAAACAATTGGACAATTATAATGTTTAGCGCGATATAAACCAATATCGATAGCATTATAACAAGGATTGTTTTCTTGTTTATAAGTATTAGAATGTTCTTCATCGATAATAATTATACCAATATTAGTTAAAGGCGCAAAAATAGCACTTCTAGCTCCTATTACAATTCTAACTTCATTTCTGACAATTTTTCGCCACTCATCATATTTTTCCCCATTGCTTAAATGACTGTGCAAAATAGCGATATCATTACCAAATCTTTTTTTAAAAGTGGCAACTAATTGTGGCGTTAAGCTAATTTCTGGAACTAAAACCAAAGCTTGTTTATTACCTACTTTTTTTATTAAATGCATATAAACTTCCGTTTTCCCTGAACCCGTTACACCATGTAACAAATATGGTTGAAATTTATTTAATTTTATTTTAGATATTACAGTTTGTTGTTCAGCGGTTAGTTTTTTTTCATCTTCAATCTCATCGATGTTTTCTTCTAAACGATATATTTCTTTTTCATATTTTTCAACTATCCCCTTTTTTATTAATTTATCAATAACATATGAAGAAATTGTTTTTGCCTCTTTTAAAGGAATATCTTTATTATTTAATATATTTAAAATTTCCTTTTCTTTTTCTGTAGCTGGAATATAATCTTTTATTTTTTTTACATATATAACTGTTTTTTTATTTACTTTGGTATTTACCCTAGCTTTTAAAGCGGTAGGTAACATTGTCTGATAAGCACTCGTTAAAGTACATAATGTTTTTTTACTAAGATATTTCCCTAATTCTAATAATTCTTCATTTAAAATTGGCTTTTCATCGATGATAGCAATAATTTCTTTTAATTCATATTCACTTGGTATTTTATCTTTAATATCCACAACAAAACCTTCTAACTTTCTACTTCCAAAAGGAACTAAAACACGTATTCCTATTTGAATATTTAAATTAGAAGGAATTAAGTAAGTAAAAGTTTTATCTAATTTTTCAATTTCTACTAAAACTTCAGCAACCATCATCTCACCAACTTCATTTTAACATTCCATCTTTATTTGGTCAAGAAAAATCAAATAATCAATTATTATAGATTTCCTTACTATACTAACTTTTTACTCATTTTCTAATTATAACAAACGACTAATTTG
>CALVVP010000095.1 GCA_944363895.1 uncultured Bacilli bacterium
GATGGTATTTCTCAAGTATGTACTAGAGTTTATTATAATGAATCTAAAAATTGTTTTACGTTTTTACCCATTCCAGCAATTTGTACTAATTTAAAAAATGGTAAAATTAATAAAGAACATCATTTATATAAACAATATTATCAAAAGTTAATTGGAGATGATATTGTTAAACATATAGTGGATTTATATAATGGCAATACAATTGAGGTGCATAAAAAAAGTGGAGTGGTAATTAAAGGAGAAGTAAGTGTTTATGATAAAACTAATAATGTAATTGCTCTAAAGAAAAAAGCAAATGCTAAATCAGCAGATAAATTCAATAAAAGTGATAAAAAACTAATAGTTTATGATGTTGATCCTCTCGGCAATGCCAAAATAAGGTTGACTTTTGAGATAAAATAATATATATTATAGGTGCAGTGTCAATTTAGTTGTACATTGTTCTCAAATATTACAGTTTTTCTTATTATAACTCTTTATGAGGAAACCATGGGTCACCTTGATGGTGGCCATTTTATATTTATGGCATTTAGAAGTATTATAATAAGTAAAGCAACTAAAATAAATTTAGATTTAAATAATATTGTTATTCAATATGATGGTGAACCATATCATATTAATTTAGATGAAATAAGTACGATAGTAGTTGATGATCCTAGATGTTTAGTATCATTAAGATTATTAAGTGAATTATGTATTAAAGGAATAAATGTTATATTTACAGATGCTTCCCATAAACCAGTTGGTAGTCTTACTACTTTATATAATAATGCTAGAGCACCAAAAAAGCATAGAGAGCAAATAACTTGGGATGATAACTTGAAAGGATATTTATGGACAACTATTGTCAAAGAAAAGATAAACAACCAGAAATTAGTATTAGAAAAATTAAAAAGAATGGATAAAATAAACATACTTGAAGAATATTTAAATACTACTCAATATGGAGATGCAACTAATAGAGAAGGGTTGGCCAGTAGAACATATTTTAAAGAGTTATTTGGTAACACTTTTAAAAGATTTAATGAAGATATTATTAACTTTTGTCTTAACTATACTTACCAGGTATTAAGAAGTAAAATATCTCAAGAAATAATTTCTTGTGGCTATATACCAACCCTTGGAATTTGTCATAAAAGTGAATACAACCAATTTAATTTAGCTGATGATTTCATTGAAGTATTTAGACCAATAATTGATTATTATATTTTTCTTATATTAGAAAATACCCAAGAAGAATTTTTAACTCCTTCTTTAAAAGGAGACTTAATAAATATTTTAAATGAACGGGTATTATATAAAGGAAGTTCCTATAAAATCCATAGTGTTATCAGAGTTTATTTACAAGATATATTTTCTTATTTAGAAACTGGTGATTTAGCAAGATTAAATTTTCCTAAGATTATATGGAATACGTAAACTATTATAAACAAATGCGCATGTTTTTAATTTATGACTTACCAACAACTGATGAAGAAGATCAAAGAATATATCAAAGATTCCATAACCAATTAATTAAATTAGGTTTTTACATGTTACAGTATTCCGTTTATATAAAAGTAGTTCAAAATGATTTATCTTATAAACAATACATCAATAAAATAAATAATATATTACCCCAGAAAGGAAACATTGCAATCTTAAAATTGACAGAAAAACAGTATGAAGATATGATTTATCTTCGGGGAGAACAAAATAAATTCGATATCTTAGTTGGAGGAAAAGAATTAATTGTTTTTGGAGGTGATTCTAATGGTTGAATTAAAATTTACTGGAGAATATGAACAAAGTTTTTCAATAGAAAAAGATAACAAAATAAAGATAATAGATTATGAAACTTATTTAAATTTTTATAAATATTTCTATTTAAAACAAAATTTATTTATTCAAAATAAAGAAATAACTAAGAAAGATTGCATAGTTATAGATATTAGTTCAGTATTTAATATTTTAAAACAAATGGAATTTAACAAAGGAACTTTATTATATGAATATATATCACTAATATATAACGAGGTACATTTAGAAGATAAGCAACCATTTTATTATGAATATTTAAACCAAATAGAAATTTTAAAAGATAAATTAAACAGTGATTTTGAAATTATTCCCGAAGAGAATTTAGATAAAGTTGTATTGCAAAATATTGATATAAATATAAATTTAGATAGTTTATTAAGCAATTTTAATTGTATATTAAATAAAATATTATTGGAAAATATTAATAAAACTTATATTATATTTCATGACTCAAAATTAATTGAAATAAAACCTGAAAGTGATAATTATTATTTATTTGACGTGAATCAATTTTTAGATATTAAAGAATATAATTTGTTGGTTACTAAAAATGTTAATGAATTTAATTTAAATTCATTAGTCAATTATATCGAAAGTATATGGCCAATAAATTATGAAGAAAATGAGATATGTTTTTTATTAGAACATTATTTTAAATATTTAATTTATTTAAAAGATATAAGCATATTTAATGAAAAATTATATTTAATTGGAATTATTTTGAATAAAATATATAATTTACAACAAAAACTTTATTGTACAAATCTAAATATTAACAATATTATTAAATCGTTTATAGACACATTTTAAAATGTGTGATAT
>CALVVP010000096.1 GCA_944363895.1 uncultured Bacilli bacterium
TAACATTTTCTTTTACTTGTTTAATAATATCCCAATTAGCTTTACCAGAATATCCTTGAGATCTTGTTCTTGGATGAACGGTTATCGCACTAGCACCAGCTTGTTCAACTATTTTAGCAATTTCTACTGCATTGATACTTTTTTCATCCCAACCACTTCTAATCTTAACAGTAACCGGAACATTCACATTTTCCACTACTGCTTTAACTATCTCATAAACTTTATTTGGATTTTTAAGTAAAGCACTTCCTGCTTGCGCTTTAGTTGCTACCTTGGGAACTGGGCACCCCATATTAATATCGATAATATCCGGATGCATATTTTTTTCAATATATTTAGCGGCATAGACAAAAGATTCTACATCACTACCAAAAATTTGTTGACTAATCGGTCGTTCTTCTTCTTGCATATATAACATATCAATTGTTTTTTGGCTACCATAAAAAATAGCTTTATCACTAACCATCTCCGCTACTACTAAACCAGCCCCCATTTCTTTAGCAATTCTTCGAAAAGCACTATCGGAAACGCCGGCCATTGGCGCTAAAACGATTGGGTTTTTAATTTCAATATCGCCAATTTTCCACATCGAAAACCACCAATAATATTATACCATTTTTTAACTTAAAAAAAGCAAAAATATTGCTTTTACTTTACTATCCAAGCATTAGGTAAACTTCGCTCCCCAGTGGCAGAATAAGCTACCGGATGATTGTAAGTTTTTCCGTTGATAGCTAAAACACTTGAAGCACCGCCATCTAAATTAGCCGCATTATAAGCGCCGTATCTTTTAAAGATATCGATCATATCGATTACCGTCGCACCACCTCTAAATCCATATTTACTACCATTACCATCAATTGTTAATAATAATATTATACCATCTTTTCTTTGACCGATTGCCGTTCTAGGATTAACACCATAACCACCATTACCTTGGGTAAATGACTCCTTACCATTGACAATTAAAAATGGTCCAAAACAAACGGCATCTCTAATTCCCATCTTTATTGCCTCATCAGCGGTCATATATCCTAAAGTTAAAACATTATCATTACTAATTCCAATAACAGGATTCTTAGTCCCATTAGCATCTTCAATAATTTCCCCATTAGAAATAAATATTTGACTAGCTAAAGCACCATTACCTTGCCCACCAACATCAGCAAATCTACCACCATTAATAGCTACTATTGCATTATTTTCTTGCGCCATTACTGATAAATGTTGCCCTTTAGTCCCATAAAACCGGCTCTTTACTGTGGATAACCTTGAAGCATCATAAATTACTGTTAAATAAGCATGATAACCTTTTTCTTCAAATTCAATAATTTTATATAATTGATTTTCCTCTCTTTTTAAAATTTGTTCTTCATAAATTGACTCATAAACTAAAGGATCATCATTATCGAAATTTATTTCATCTTGATTAGTAATTTCATTATTTTCTTTTAAATAATTTTTACTTAAAATATCTTTTATTTGTTCATCATTATATAAAATATAAGCTAAATACTTATGACTTTTGGTATCCATAGCAGTAGTTACAAACATATCGCGAAAACCACTATAAGGACCATAAGCTAACAATAAGCAAAAAATCGCAATCACATCTAAAATTGCTAAAATGATAACCTTTTTCATTATAATCACCTAATTCATCGTTACATAATAATATATAAATCTTCCCCCATAAAAAAGTACCATCAAACTTAAAAATATTATACTAATTATAATAAATGCTTTAGTTATTTTCTCTTTCAATTAAAATATCTCCTGTCATTTCGTTAGGTACTTTTTCATTTAATAGATAAAGTATTGTTGGCGCGATATCGCCCAATTTACCATTTTTTAACTTACAATTTTTAGTAATTAAAAATTTAACTTTATTAGTGGTATGACTAGTTAAGATGTTATTATTTTCATCGATCATTTCTTCACAATTTCCATGATCAGCTGTAATAATCATCGTTCCATTTAAACTAATAATTTTTTCATATAATTTGTAAACACATGTATCTAAAACTTCCACCGCTTTAATAGCCGCATCTAAATTACCCGTATGTCCAACCATATCACCATTAGCAAAATTTAAGATTATAACATCATAATTATTTATTTTTTCTAATAAAGTATCCGTTATTTCATAAGCACTCATTTCCGGTTTTAAATCATATGTTGCTACCTTAGGAGAAGGTATTAATATCCGGTCACAGTTTTTTAAATCTAATTCCTTTCCCCCATCAAAAAAATAAGTAACATGCGCATATTTTTCTGTTTCCGCAATTCTTAATTGTTTATATCCTAATTTAGCAATATATTCTCCAAAAGGATTAATTACTTCGTTTAAATTATAGATAGTATCATTAACTACTTCATCACTAACAGGCATCATGGTTAAAAGTTTAATATTAACTTGTTTTTTCCTTTTAAAACCTTTAAAATCTTTATTACTTAAAGCACTACCTAATTCTCTTAAACGATCAGGTCGAAAGTTAAAAAATATTATTCCATCATTATCATTTACGATTCCATCTTCATCGATTAATCCAGGCATTATAAATTCATCAGTTATATTGTTTTCATAATTTGATTTAATTGCCTCTTTAATACTCATATATTTACTATCCGAAACACCAGTTATCACATCATAAGCCTTTTCAACACGATCATATCGATTATCTCGGTCCATAGCATAATATCTACCACTTATACTGGCAATCACACCGTTTTTTAAATCTAATGTTTCAATATAACTTAAACTACTATTAGGTAAAGTATCTCTACCATCAGTAAAGATGTGCAAATAAAAATCGATTTTATTTTTATAACACATATTGATTAATGCTTGGATATGATTTAATGATGAATGTACCCCACCATCACTTACTAATCCCATCAAATGTAATTTACTATTGTTTTTTTTAACATATTCAAACATATCTAATATTTTTTTATTTTTATTAAAATTTTTGTTTTTTATTTCTTCATTAATATATTGAATACTTTGATAAACTATTCTTCCTGCTCCAATATTAGAATGTCCGACTTCACTATTTCCCATTTGTCCTTTTGGTAATCCGACTTTTTCCCCACTCGCTTCTAATTTCGAACTAGGGTATTTTTTTAATAATTCATCTAAATGAGGGGTATTAGCTAGTTTATAGGCATTTCCTTTAATATTTTTATTTATTCCTACTCCATCTAAGATACATAATAATAATGGCTTCATAAAATCAACTCCTGTTATATTATACAATAAATATTATTAAAATCAAAATAAAAACGAATTATAATTGATATAAATCGTTTTTATATTTATATTTATACTGTGGATAAATTATGTTTTGTTTATTCTAATTCATATGGTGCCTCAGCTGTCCCTTTACCTGATATGAATGTTAAAGCTGACGAACCTGACTTCAGATATATAACTGCGCGGACGCCGCTCGCAACCGTCGGAGGATGGAAGCCCATCTGGCCATCGTTGTTGACGCTGCGAACGAGAGACGAATCAAAACGATTCATTATCCAATACTCATATGATACGGTTGGATTTTCTATAGTTGCTACATTAACAAAAACTTTAGGTTCAGTTGTCGGATATGACATATCTATGTCATTACCACTAAACATCTCGCCGATAGTTGGTAATCCGACATTTTCTGACAATGTTTCATCTTGAACATCGGTATAATTTTGACCAACACCTGATACATGTGGATAATCGCCAATATAGAATGTTTTATTCCCGGTATAACGATAATCACTAGAAATATTATTCGCAAATGTATTTAGTGGCGTATATATCGTATGACTTGTTGTGATTGTCGATGCATTACCATATTTACTTGTACTTGGTAGTAAGCCATTTAATACGACTTTGATACTATCACTATCTTTACTTACTACTCTAAATGTACATTTATTATCAGCACCACAAGCATTATCAGTTCCATTATATGGGACATTGATATATTCACCAACTTGAATATCACTAGTATTTGTTGCCTTATTCCCTGCTTCATAATTTGATTCAAAAGTACCCTTTCCTCCGGTAATGGTAATATTAGAAACTTTCATAACTGCGCGGACGCCGAGCGCAGATGTCGCACCGTCGTTGCCGTAGCCCGAGCTGCCACTGTAGTAGACGCAGCTAACGGTAGACGAATCATAACGATTGCCTAACCAAAAATAATCTTTTATATCTAAAAATGAATCTTGTCCACCTGCTCTAGTGTATTGTTCTTCATCCAATAGA
>CALVVP010000097.1 GCA_944363895.1 uncultured Bacilli bacterium
CAACAAGTCACAGCTGTTTCTGCCGCTATTAATGGGGGAACTTTATATACTCCTTATATCGTTAAAAGTTTAAATGAACCAGAAACTAATAGTGTGATTGTCAATAATGAACCGCAAGTAGTTAGAAAAGTAATTAGTGAAAATACTAGTGCGAAAGTAAGATATACATTAGAAAGTGTTGTCGCTAATGGAACCGGAAGAAATGCCTATATTGCTAACTATCGCGTTGGCGGTAAAACGGGAACAGCCCAAAAGGTTCAAGATGGTAAGTATTTAGTTGGTAACTATATTACTTCTTTCATGGGATTTTTACCAGCTGATGACCCGGAAGTAGTCGTTTATATTGCTATCGATAATGCCAAAGGAGTTACCCAATATGGGGGAACAATCGCCGCACCAATTGCTAAAAATGTTTTAAATGCCGCTATATCAGCTTTAGAAATTGAAGAAAGATATGATGGGATGACTAAAGAATATAATTATGGTGATAAAAGGTATTATACTTTACCCAATGTTGTTGGCATGGATACTAAAGAAGCGATATCTAATCTAAAACCATTTAAAGTTGAATTTAGTGGTAGTGGTAGTAAAGTTATTTATCAATCACCACAAGCTAACAGTTATATGCAAGAAGGCGAAGTAGTAAGATTAATGTTAGGAGATGATTAATTTGTTAATATTAACTAAAGCAGCCTTTGTGGTAATGTTTAGTTTTATTTTAGCTCTTATCTTAGGATATATTTTAATTCCGATTTTAAGAAAGAAAAAATTAGATCAAGTTTTAAATAGATTTTTAGAAGAAAAACATAAAAAGAAACATGGCACTCCAACCATGGGCGGAATTATTTTTATTATCCCAGCTCTTATAATTGTGTTATTACTTTTATTATTTAATAAAATTACTATTAATTATAGTTTGTTAATTGTTTTATTTACTTTTGTAAGCTATAGTTTGATTGGATTTATCGATGATTATTTAATTATTAAAAGACATAATAATAATGGTTTAAGTGAAAGTACTAAATTTGTGATGCAGTTATTTGTTGCAGTTATATTTTTCTATTTATTTATGAAAGCTGGTAATGAACCATTACTTTGGATTCATACTTTAAATTTAAGATTAGATATCGGTTGGTTATATGGCTTATTTATTTTATTTGTCTTAGTCGCTTCCAGTAATGCGGTTAATTTAACTGATGGTTTAGATGGTTTAGCTGGTGGTTTATCTTTAATTGCTTTTTTAACTTTCGGAATAATTACTTATAACACTGGTTGGTTAGAAGGGTATGAAAGTGTCGCTTTATTTTGCTTTGCTTTAGTTGGTAGTATTCTAGGTTTTTTAGTATTTAATGTCAATCCGGCTAAAATATTTATGGGGGATACTGGATCACTTGCTTTAGGAGCAACTTTAGGAAGTATTGCCATAATTACTAGACATGAATTATTATTAGTTTTAATAGGAATTGTTTTTGTAATTGAAACTTTAACTTGTATCATACAAAGAATATATTATAAATTTACTAAAAAAAGGTTATTTTTAATGACACCAATTCATCACTCATTTGAAAAAAGAGGTTGGAATGAAAGTGATATTGTCAAATTATTTTGGATAGTTGGTTTAATTGCTTCTTTATTAGCTTTGACTTTTGGCGTGATAATCTAACAACTTTTTAGTTGTTTTTTTAAAACTTTTATTATAAAATATAGTTGGTGATGATATGAATAATGAAATGAAAATATTATTAACTAAATATATTTCATTTATCGATGAGGTAAGTTTAAAATATCAATATCCTGATAATATTAAACATTTACTATATGTCATAGTACCAGCTTTTGTTATTAAATATGGTTTAAAAAAAGAACACTTTATTCTTAATTGTTTAAATGAAATACCAATTATTATAACTGGTAAAGAAGATCCTCGGTATCAAGCTTTGTATGTTAGTTATCCCTATAAAGATAATACGATAAAAACTAAAAAAAGAATTTATTTAAACCGTTATAATAATATTCCCTTTTTACAATTAATCGATAATTTAGTCCATGAATTTAACCATGCAATTAATTCCTTTAAAAATGAAATAATTATTAAAGAAGATACTTTTTATTTACGAACAGGTTTAGCGAAAACTGTTTTTAATAAAAATACTTTAGAAATGATTGAAAAAGAAAAAACTTATATTTTAGAAGAAATAATTAATTCCAAACAGACAGAATTAATTATCGATATTATTAGAAAATTGAAAGATTTAAATATTGAAGATATAAGAATCCAAAATACTTTAGAAGCAATTAGAAATAGTGTTGATAATAAATACATATCTTCATCTTATTTTTTAATGAAACATTACTGTCAAGAATTATTGAACAATAAAACTTTTTTATTGACTATCGAAAATTTAAGAATCGATGGTAATATTGACGATATTGCTTCTTGGTTTGATGGTATTTATGGTGACAAAGGATATGAAACATTAGTTAATCTATTATATCAAATGAGTGAATTACAACATAAAAAAGGATTTTTTGTCAAAAGAAAAATCAATGATATTGCTTTACAATTAATCAAAATTAGTAACCAATTTAATCGAAATTGTAATTTGAAATAATTGTAAAATAAATGGCGGAAAAAGCGATTATATTTTCCTATAAGAAAATATAATTGCTTGTTATTAGAAAATGATTAATAAAATAAACAATCTAAAGTAATTTCTAAAATATGTCCATTTCGCATAAACTTATTTTGAGGGATAAGTATGAAAAAAATCGATTGGACTTTATTAATCAGTGTTGTCATAATTAGCATATTTGGTATTTTAATGATTTATTCAGCTTCTTATATTTGGGCAGAATATAAATATGGCGATGCTTTAAAATATGTTAAGAATCAAGGACTATTTTTTATTGTCGGAATTGTTTTAATGATTATAATTAGTAAAATCGATTATAAAATATATTTAAAAAAGTCTAATTTGATTTTGTTAGTTTGCCTTATTTTATTAATTTTGGTTTTAATTCCAGGGGTTGGAACTGTTCGAAATGGTAGTCGTAGTTGGTTTGGTATTGGTTCCTTTGGTATTCAACCAAGTGAATTTACTAAATTAGGACTTATTATTTTTACTTCCAAATATTTAGCTTGTAATGAAAAATCTACTAAAAATTTTAAAGGAATTTTACCGATTTTAGGTTTATTAATTTTAATATTTGGGCTTATTATGTTACAACCTGACTTTGGAACTGGAACAATTATCGTTATGTCGATAGTGGGTTTATTATTTGTCGGTGGCGTTAATTTTAAATATTTTATTAGATTAGGTATTGTTGGTGTTATAGGCATAGTTGGACTAATACTAGCTGCTCCTTATCGTTTAAGCCGGATTTTGTCTTTTTTAAACCCGTGGAGTGACCCTTTGGGAAGTGGTTTTCAAATTATCCAAAGTTTGTATGCTATTGGTCCAGGTGGTTTATTTGGTTTTGGAATTGGTAATTCAAGACAAAAGCATTTCTTTTTACCCGAACCACAAACTGATTTTATCTTTTCCATCATTAGTGAAGAATTAGGTTTTTTAGGTTGTGTTATTGTGGTTGGTTTATTTATAACTATTTGTTATACGGGTTTTAAAATATCGAAAAATTGTGATGATAAATTCGGTAAATATTTATCATTTGGAATTATTTTTCAAATTGCTTTTCAAGCTTGTTTAAATTTAATGGTCGTCGTTGGATTAATTCCAGTAACGGGGTATGCAAAAAAATGGGAGAAAATAGTAAATGACATAGGAACCCTTATAAATAAAAGTAAAAATGAGATTTTACTTAATTAAAAAAATATTTAAAAATGTCAAAGTTAAAGAAATTCCTTATTTTGAGGAATTTTTTTT
>CALVVP010000098.1 GCA_944363895.1 uncultured Bacilli bacterium
TGATATACTATATGTGGTGAATTGCTTATGGAATATAATAATAAAAATCCTAAAATATTTATTTTATCAGGGAAAGCTAAAAGTGGTAAGAATATGGTAGCTGATTTTATCGAAGAATATTATAGTGATAAAAAATGTATTCAATTATCTTATGCTTATTATCTAAAACAATATATAAAAAAAATAACTAATTGGGATGGAAAAGAAGAAAATAAACCTCGTGATTTATTACAATCATTAGGAATTGATTTAATAAAAAAAATCGATCAAAAACTATTAATTAGAAGAGTAATGGAAGATATAAAAGTATATAGTTATTTTTATGATGTTATTATTGTAACAGATGCGAGATTAAAAGAAGAAGTAGAAGAGCCTAAAAATATATTTAATTGTATTACGATTAGAATTAATAAAAATGACAATAATTTAACTGATAAGCAGAGAAAACATATTACGGAAACTGATTTAGATAATTATCAAAAATTTGATTATATAATTGAAAATAAAAATATTAACGAAACTAAAAAACAAATGATTGATATTTTAAAGGAGGTAAAATGAAAATAGTAGCAATTGATGGGCCAGCTGGTAGTGGTAAAGGGACAATTGCCAGTATATTGGCTAAAAAACTAAACTTAGTAAATATTGATACGGGGGCTACTTATCGTTGTGTAGCTTTAGCTTGTTTAAAAAACAATTTATCTTTAAATAATCAAGATGAAATAATAAAATTATCTAGTGAAATTGATATTAAAATTGATTTAAATAATAAAGTTTATTTAAACGGTGAAGATGTAACTGATGAAATTAGAAGTAAAGAAGTTACTAATATTGTTTCACCAATTTCTAGTATCGTCGAAGTAAGAAAAAATATGGTGGATTTACAAAGAAAAATGGCTAGTAATTATGATGTTGTGATGGAAGGAAGAGATATAACAACTGTTGTTTTTCCAAATGCGCAATATAAGTTTTACCTAGATGCTTCATTAGAAGAAAGAGTTAAAAGAAGAATTAAACAAAATAAAGAAAAAGGAATCGATATGAGTTATGATGAAGTTTTAGAAAATATCAAAGCAAGAGATTATAATGATTCGCATAAGGAAGTAGGTTCTTTAACAAGAACAGATGACCAGATTTATATTGATTCAACTAATATGACAATTGAAGAAGTAGCACATGAATTTATTAAAGTAATAGAAGGTGATAATAATGAATCTTAAAGATTTATACATAGATTTTTTTGTAAGTAAAGGACATAAACAAATTCCTTCCGCACCAGTTGTTCCAGAAAACGACCCATCGGTTTTATTCAATACGGCGGGAATGCAACCTTTAATCCCTTATTTGTTAGGGCAACCTCATCCTTATGGAACACGATTAGTCGACTATCAAAAATGTATCCGAACGAATGATTTAGATAGTATTGGTGATAAGACTCATCATACGTTTTTTGAAATGTTAGGCAATTGGTCATTAGGTGATTATTTTAAAAAAGAAAGCATTGGTTATAGTTTTGAGTTTCTAACTAAAGTTTTAAATATTCCTTTAGAAAAATTAGCAGTAACTGTTTTTAAAGGTGATGAAAATATTTCTAAAGATGAAGTTTCTGCTAATGCTTGGAAAAGTTTCGGAATAAGTGAAGACAGAATCGCTTATTTGGGAAAAGAAGATAATTTTTGGATAGCCGGAGATTCTGGACCTTGTGGACCAGATACCGAAATATTTTATTTTAGAAGTAATGATGAAATACCTAAAAAATTTGATCCTAAAGATGAAAGATGGGTTGAAATTTGGAACAATGTTTTTATGGAGTTTTATAAAGATAGTAATGGTAATATAACGGAATTACCGAAAAAAAATGTCGATACAGGAATGGGGTATGAACGAGTAGTAGCAGTATTAGAAGGTGTTGATGATAATTATTTATCTAGTGTTTGGATTGATATTATCAAAGAAATCGCACGATTATCAAAATACACTTATGAAGAAAACCCAACTAGTATGCGGATAGTCGCTGATCATATTAGAACAGCTGTCTTTATTTTAGGCGATGAAGCTGGTATTAAACCATCTAATACTGATCAAGGTTATATTTTAAGAAGATTAATTAGACGGGCAATTAGACATGCTAAAAAATTAGAAATCGATGAAAATAGTGATTGGGAAGTTATAATTGCTAATATGATTATCGATAAATATGCTAAATACTATTCCGAATTAACCAAAAACAAAACAGTTATTTTAGAAGGATTAACTAATGAAAAAATAAAATTTAATAAAACTTTAGCTAAAGGATTGAAAGAATTTGAAAAAATTACTAGTCATTTAGATAATAAAACTTTAAATAAAGATTTAGCTTTTAAACTATATGATACTTATGGTTTTCCAATCGAATTAACAGTTGAACTAGCTAATGAACAAGGAATTACAGTCGATGTTTTGGGATTTAACGAAAAATTTAAAGCTCATCAAGAACTATCAAGAACAGCTTCTAGTGGTAAATTTAAAGGTGGCTTAGCTGGTGATTCAGAGAAAGAAATAAAATATCATACAGCTACTCATTTATTAAATGCTGCACTAAAAGTAGTTGTCGATAGAAATGTTCATCAAAAAGGTAGTAATATTACCAGTGAAAGAATGCGTTTTGATTTTTCATGTGACCATAAATTAACAGATGAAGAAAAACAAAAAACCGAAGCTTTAGTTAATCAATGGATTAATGAAGGGTTAGATGTAACTGTAACTAAGATGAGTAAAGAAGAGGCTTTAAAATCTGGAGCAGAATGTATGTTCATTGAAAAATATCCTGATATTGTAACAGTTTATAGTATTGGGGATGTCTCTAAAGAATTATGTGGGGGTCCACATGTTAAAAATACTAGAGAATTAGGTAAATTTAAAATTATTAAAGAAGAAGCTAGTAGTGCAGGTGTAAGAAGGATAAAAGCAATCTTAGAATAATGTGTCAATAAAATGTACAATTTGTTTACTAATAATTAAAAAATGCAAGAAATTGCATTTTTTTTTAAATTTTTTTGTCAAAAAAAAAGGAAATCGCCAACTTTTCGCCTATATAACTAGTAGAGGAGAATTTTAAAATAGGAAGGAGGAATTTAAAATGACCTCAAAATATTATACTGCGAAAAGTGAAGTTGTTTTTATGTATGT
>CALVVP010000099.1 GCA_944363895.1 uncultured Bacilli bacterium
AATAATAAATGTTATAAAAAGAATTTTCTTGGTGATATTGAAGTAGTAGGTACTGAAGAATGTGATTTAGGTTTTGTTGGGCAAGATGAAATAGCCCCAACAATCAGTCAAGAAGTAATCAATACTACTATCAATAGTAATGATTGGTATAAAGAGGATATCTATATAAAAGTAAATGTTACGGATAATGAATCAGGAGTAGCTGGCTATAAAAGATGTATGGGGACTAGTGAATGTACTCCTGATAATACTATTTATAATGTTAGTAATCAAATATATATCAACACTGAAAGTGATTCTAATTATGTTTGTGTGATTGGTGTTGATAATTATGGTAATGAAAGTGATAAAGAATGTATTATATACAAATTAGATAAAACATTACCAACGATAAATAATGTTGGTGATTTAATAGTCCAAAAAGATGCAATAGTTAATTTAAGTGAAAATGTAACATATGATGATGCTTTATCCGGAATCGATGGAACAATATCAATAACACCATCAACTATTGATACATCAGTAACCGGAACGAAACAAGTAACATATCAGGTTCAAGACATGGCCGGTAATGTAAGAGAAGTAGTCAGAAACATTATTGTGGATGCGGAAGCTCCAACAATTGTATTTAATTTAGTTGATAGTAGTGCAATCAACAGTAATGGTTGGGCAAAGAATAATTTTTATATAAGAGCAACGATAACCGATAATAGTGGTAGTGGAATAGCAAGTAGCAGTAGTTGTACAACGAATAGTAGTAGTGAGTGTGAACCAATTGCAAGTTTTGAAGGAACTACTAAAGATTTCTATATTGAAGCAGAAGGAAGTAATCGAGCTTGTATCCAAGTAACAGACAATAATAATAAAACGACAAAAGTATGTAGTGACACTTATAATTTAGATAAGACTAATCCTACAGCCGGAACGGCGACATTTACCGGAACTTTAGGAAGCAACGATTGGTATACTTCTAATGTTACCGTTAATGTAGCAAATGGAAGTGATAGTTTATCTGGTCATGATAGTACAATTAGTAGTGTGGCAAGTATTACTTCTAATACTACTGAAACTATTGTAACAATCACGACAACTGATTTAGCTGGCAATTCAGCTACAAGAAATTACACAATTAAAGTCGATAAAGATAGTCCAAATTTAGTGGCAAAAGATGGAGTAGTAGAAATTACCGAGGGCGACAGCAATGTTGTAAGTAATTACTTTACTGTGAGTTATGGTATCAGTGGCGGAAGTATGTCATGTACGCCAACTAATACAAGTGGTTTGACAGTTGGGACTCAAACATTAAGATGTACCGCAACTGGTGGTAATGGCTTAATAACAACGACAACAAAACAAATAACAGTAAACAAAAAAATAACATATCCTACAATAGCAACCGATACAAGTGGAGCAAATACTCCGGAATTGGCAAGTAACATGATACCAGTAGTATATAGCGAAATAGATGATGAATGGATATATGCTGATATAAGTAAGTCTTGGTACAATTATGATGAGAAATTATGGGCCAATGCGGTGGTATTAAATAGTGGAGTAAGTAAAAGTGTAGGAGATACCATCAGTGAAAGTGAAATAGCACTTTGGTATGTATGGATACCAAGATATAAATATCAATTATTTAATGCCAATAATGGAAGTGTAGCAGCGCAATTAATTAATATTGAATTTGAAAGTGGAACCGCGATTACTGGAACCGTGTCATGTACTGATGCTGTAAGCGGTTCAGGAAGTAGTAGTCAAACCTGTACAAATGCCACTAATGGCAATTGGTATACGCATCCAGCGTTCACATTTGGTTCTGAAGAAGTAAGTGGCTTTTGGGTTGGAAAATTTGAGGTAAGCGGCAGTACTAGTACAATTACAATTAAGCCAGGAGTTCAAAGTTTAAGAAATACAACAGTGTCAGCATTTTTTACAGCTATCCAAAATATGAAAACGAACTATAATTTAAGTGGCGATAGTCATATGATGAAGAACATGGAGTGGGGAGCAGTAGCATATTTAAAACAAAGTCAATATGGCTTAGGAACAACAGATATAACAATCAATAGTAGTAGCTATTATACTGGTGGTGGGACTGGCACAACTTATAAAGGCAATATTGGGCAATCAACAACTGGAACAATCTATGGTGTGTATGACATGTCAGGTGGAACCCGTGAATATGTGATGGGAAATATGGTAAACAGTAGTGGAGCATTTTATTCCAGCGATGACGGCTTTAGTAGTGCACCAGATACAAAGTATTATGATAAATATGCATATAGCACAAACCGTTTTACTCATGGTCGAGGGAAATTAGGCGATGCGACCAAAGAAACCTTATCAACCTTTGGAAATTATGCAGGAGGTTGGTATAGTGATTACGCGAACTTCGTCAGCTCTGGTGACTCATGGTTTTATTCATGGTTTTTTCGTGGCGGCAACCGTGACCATGGCTCCAATGCGGGCGTGTTCAGCTTCTCCGGCGACGATGGTGGTAGCAGCATCGGCTACAGCGCGCGTGCAGTCCTCACCCCATAATTACAAATAATAAAAACTGATAAAAACATCAAAATAAAAACTTGATAGTTTATCAGTTTTATTTTTAAACAAATTATTGTATAATAAATAGCGTGATGTTTATGGAATTAAAAGAAATCGAAAGAAGTATTATTAAAAAATATCGAAAAAAAATATTTGTTCCTTTTGTTAAAGCTATTAAAGAATTTAATTTAATCGAAGAAAATGACAAAATAGCTGTCTGTATTAGTGGGGGAAAAGATTCATTTTTATTAGCTAAATGTATGCAAGAGATTAAAAAACATGGGAAATTTAATTTTGATTTAGAATTTATCGTCATGAATCCTGGTTATAGCGAAGAAAATATCAATAAAATAAGAGAAAACTTAAATCATTTAAATATTAACGCCCATATATTTGAAACACCAATCTTTGAAATTGCTGACACAACTGATAATCCTTGTTATATGTGTGCGAAAATGCGAAGAGGATATTTATATAGTTACGCTAAAAGTATTGGTTGTAATAAAATAGCTTTAGGTCATCATTTTAACGATGTCATTGAAACAGTTTTATTAAATATGATTTTTAACGGCAATTTTAGTAGTATGGTTCCGAAAGTAAAAAGCACTAATTTTGAAGGTATGACTTTAATTAGACCGCTTTATTATGTTAAAGAAGAAGATATTATTAAATGGAGTAAGTCTAACGAATTAGAATTTTTAGATTGTGCTTGTAAAGTTACTAAAAAAAACAGTGGACAAAGAATAGTTATAAAAAACTTAGTTAAAGAGTTAAATAAAATCTATAGTAAAGCTGATGTTAATATTATGACAAGTACCAAAAATGTTAATTTAAACACGATTTTAGGATATAAAAAATAGTTTTAATATAAAACAAATAATTAACATTTTGGGAAAGTATGAAATATTAATCACAAATAGTATATTTGTTAAAAAAGTATGATATAATATAAATGTCTAGGAATAGCGACAAGCTCATTTAGAAAAACCGACTAATTAACGAATATTGGGAGTCTAATTCATTAATGGTGTTGAAAGCCCAATTAATATTGGGAATCCTAAAGTTAATGATGTGATGCCCACCTGGTAGAGACTAGGTTTTATCGTTAAGAGCCCGTATTCTTGGACTTTTTTTTTCGTATAAAATATGATATAATGAAAACAATAAAAGAAGGTGATAACAATGGACCGGGAAATCGTCAACAACATTAAAAGTTTGGGAATTGATATGATCGATAAAGCCGGAAGTGGTCATCCAGGAATAGTTCTAGGCGCTGCTTCGATTATTTATACTCTTTATGCTAAACACATGAATGTTAATCCCAATGACCCATTATGGGAAAATAGAGACCGTTTTGTTTTATCAGCTGGCCATGGTTCAGCTTTATTATATGCTACCTTATATATGGCGGGTTTTAATTTAACAATCGATGATTTAAAACAATTTAGACATATTCATTCGAAAACACCAGGACATCCTGAGTATGGTATTACCGATGGTGTTGATATGTCAACTGGACCTTTAGGACAGGGTATTGCTTCAGCAGTTGGTATGGCTTTAGCCGGTAAAATATTAAATAAAAAGTACGAAATTCCTAAAAAAAGTAAATTAGGGAAGGAACAAAGTTTATTCGATTATAATGTTTATGTTTTATGTGGCGATGGCGATTTAATGGAAGGAATTAGTTATGAAGCAACTTCTTTAGCTGGTAGTCTAAAATTAAATAATTTAATTGTTTTATATGATTCAAATAATGTTAGTTTAGATGGTAAAACAGATAATGTCTTTGAAGATAATATTATCGAACGGTTTAAAGCTTTAAATTGGAATACAATCCAAGTAAAAGATGGAACGATTATATCTAGTATCGACAAAGCTATCGAAGAAGCAAAGAAAAGTGATAAACCAACATTAATCGAAATCAAAACCATTATTGGTGAAGGTTCAATTTATGAAAATACTAATAAAGTTCATGGAACTCCTTTAGATAAAGATGATATAACTAAAATAAAACTAAAATTAAAAATCGAACCGGAAGAATTTTATGTCAATAATGAAGCAAGAAATAATTTTATTCAACAAATAATGGAACGAAGTTTAAAAAAATATGAATTATTTAATAAGCAAGTCGAAGATTTTAATTATCATAAAGAAGATATCAGAATTGATTTAGGTAATTTACTTTTCGATTATAGTTTAAAAGAATCATTAAGAGTAAGTAATGGAAAAATAATGCAAGAAATAGCTAAAAAAGTATCTAATTTTATCGGTGGTAGTGCGGATGTCGGGTCATCGACTAAAGCGGTTTTACCTAATACTTTAAATAAATTTATTGGTAATAATATTAATTTTGGGGTTAGAGAACATGCGATGGGAGCTATTTTAAATGGTTTAGCTTTAAATGATTTTTACACCTTCGGTTCAACTTTCTTGGTTTTTTCTGATTATTTAAAACCAGCGATTAGAATGAGTGCTTTAATGAATTTACCAGTTACTTATATCTTTACTCATGATTCAATTAATATCGGGCAAGATGGTCCAACGCATCAACCAATCGAACAGTTAGCTTCCTTAAGAAGCATTCCTAATCTAGCTGTATTTAGACCAGCTGATGCCAAAGAAATTACGGGTTGTTGGGAATATATTATCAATAATAAAAAACCAAGTTGTTTAATTTTATCGAGAAACGAAGTTAGTTTATTAGACAAAACTGATCGTCATTCAGTCAGTTATGGTGGTTATATTGTCAGAAAAGAAGAAAATTTACACGCTATTATTATCAGTACAGGTAGCGAAGTAGAATTAAGTATTAAAATTGCTAATACTTTATATGAAATGTATAAATTAGACATTAGAGTTGTCAGTATGCCTAATCGTGAATTATTTTTAAGACAAAGTAAAGAATATCAAGAAGAAATATTACCCAAAGGTTATCGGGTCATAGTTATTGAACCAGCTAGTAAACAAGGTTGGGAAGGTTTTGTTTATAACGATAAATATTTAATTACTATTGATAAATTTGGCTATAGTGGCACTAAAGAAGAAGTAAATAACGAAATGGAATTTAGCTATGATCAAATTTTAAAAAGAATCATCAAATTGCTAAAATGAGACAAAATTTTTAAAAATTAGATTATATAATCTAATTAGGTGATACTAATGCGAGAATATAATCTTTTTATTATAAAAAAAGAATATTATGAATATTATCAGAAAAATCCTTTATTTTTGTTTGATGTTTTAAAAAAACTGTATGTTATGAAAGAAAATTTTAATTATGGTATTTCTTTATATAGTCAATTATGTGAAAGAATAAATATATATAATTTAAAATATTATCTAAATCGTAAATATCATTTAGATAATGAACGAACTTTTTATATCGATAAATCGTTTATCGAATTAAAACATACAAGAATAGTTGTTAGAAGCAAATATAACACTAAAATTATCAACGAATTTAGTCAATTTAGTAAATGTTTTTTTGTTTGTGATTTTATTAATAATGATTACTTTTGGTTAGATAAGAAAAATATTTTAATTTGTACATAAATTGTTTTAAAACATAATTTTTAATGGTATAATATTACTCACTAGGAGTGGTTATGTGAAAGATTATACAATTGATAAATTGGAAAAAGAAAAATTTATTAAAAATTATAAAATAAAAGGTGATAAAATTATTATCAATTTAGCTAGTAAAGAAAAATATGTGATACCTTATACAAAAGAAAATGAAGAAAAGATATTAGCGAAGATGGAAGAACAAGTAAATAATGCTAAGATTAAACCATTAGGATTAGTCTCTAAAGTTTCCGCTATTCTTGCTTATATTGCTTTATTTTTAGGAATTTCTTTAAGTATTATTAGTGGTGGTATGATATATACAATTTTGACTTTAATACTTGCTATCTATTTTAGTTCACAATTATATTTTCACCAAGCAAAACTAAAAGATTTAGAAAAACAAAAATTTTTTCTTGATAATCAGAAAATGTTTAATGATAATATCCAAAAATCTTCTAATATGACTTTAGGATTAGCAAGAAAAACAGTTAATAAAATTGCACAAGTTGCAGATAAAGATGTTTTTGATATTAATGTAATTGATAGTTATTCATTAGAGGAATTAAAAAAAATCAGAAGAAATATTTTAAGATTTCAAGAATTTAATTTTGATGAAGGTATTGAACAAGAAAAAGCTAAAAGATTAGAATTTTATAAAAAATAATAAACTGATTATTTAAATAATATAATTAAGTAAATTCAATTGTTGAAAAAAATAAAAAAAAATAGTAAAATATATTAAGGAGTGATAATAATGTTATGGAATTTATTATATTTATTAATTGGTTTAGTTGTGGGGGCAATTATTGGTTTTTTCGTAGCTCGTCATTTAATTCAAAAACAAATTAAAAAGAATCCCCCAATTAACGAACAGATGATTAAAGCGATGATGACCCAAATGGGCAGAACCCCAAGTCAAAAGCAAGTTAATCAGATGATGAAATCGATGACAAAATATATGTAAAAGTATTAAATATACTTTTTTTTATGATATAATACTTGAAGGAGTGATATTAATGACTAATAAAGAATTAGCTGACATTATGTATCCTGATGTTACTAAAACAATTGAAGATTATGAAAAAATGTATCCCAAAAGAAATTTAGATGAAAAAGCTGTAGTTACTAGATTTGCTCCTAGTCCAACTGGTTTTGTTCATATGGGAAGTTTATTAGCCGCTTTTGTTTCAAGAAAAGCAACTAAAGATACTAATGGAGTTTTTTACTTAAGAATTGAAGATACTGATGGTAAAAGAAGTGTTGAAAATGGTATCGAAGGAATTATCAATGATTTAAAAGCTTTTGATATCAAAATAGATGAAGGAGCATTAAGTGAAACTGAAGAGATAGGTAGTTATGGCCCTTACATTCAAAGTAAAAGAATTGAAATATATCATACATTTGCTAAATGGTTAGTAGAAAATGATTATGCTTATCCTTGTTTTTGTAGTGAACAAGAATTAGAAGAAATTAGATCTTTACAAGAAGCGCAAAAACAAAGAATTGGTTATTACGGAAAATATGCTAAATATCGTTTTATTTCTAACGAAGAAAAAGCTAAAAGAATTCAAAATGGCGAAAAATTCGTTCTTCGTTTAAAATCTACAGGTGATTTTAATAAAAGAGTAGTAATTAACGACTTAGTTAGAGGACGAATAGAATATCCAGAAAATGATATTGATCATGTTTTAATCAAAAGTGATGGTGTACCTGTATATCATTTTGCGCACGTAGTCGATGATCATTTAATGCATACGACTCATATTTCAAGAGGCGAGGAATGGTTACCATCAACCCCTTTACATATCGAATTGTTTAATAAATTCGGCTTTGAAATTCCTAAATTTTGTCATTTAGGACTACTTATGAAAATAGATGACGAAGGCGTTAGAAGAAAGTTATCAAAACGTAAAGATCCAGAAGCCGCTGTCAGTTATTATCATGAAAAAGGAATACCTGTTGAAGCTGTCAGTTTGTATTTAATGACTATCGCTAACTCAAATTTTGAAGGTTGGATGGATGCTAATCCAGGAAAATCAATCGATGAATTTAAATTTGATTATGCTAAAATGAGTAAAAGTGGCTCTTTATTTGATGTTAATAAATTACTTAATATTTCTAAAAACTACATCAGCCGTTTAAAAGCTATTGACGTCTATGAAGCGACACTTTCCTGGGCTTTAGAATTTGATAAGGATTTCTACGATTTATTAGTAAAATATAAAGATTACACAATTGATATTTTAAATATTGAAAGAGAACAGAAAAAACCAAGAAAAGATTTTGATTCTTATAGTAGTATTAAATCTTATATTTGGTATATGTATGATGAATTATTTAATAATTTAAATTACGAATGGCAAAACATTACCGATAAAGATGAGATAAAAAAAATCTTAGATACTTATTTAAATAAATACGATATTAATGATGATAAAGATACTTGGTTTAATAAAATGAAGGAAGTTTGTGATGAATTAGGTTATGCTTCTGATATGAAAAAATATAAAGAAAATCCTAATGATTATAAAGGTAATGTTGCTGACATTAGCAATGTCTTAAGAGTTGCCTTAACAACTAAATCTATGACACCAGATCTATATGAAATTATGCGATTATTAGGTAAAGAAAGAATAGAAAAAAGATTTAAGATGGTTTAAATCTTTTTTTTATGGTATACTAATAATAGGTGATAGCCATGCTATTAAATATAACTTTATTAATTCTAGGACTTATATTAATTATCGTTTCTTCTAATGTCTTTGTCGATAGTGCTTCTAATTTAGCTACTAGTTTTAAAGTACCTAAAATGGTAATTGCCTTAACTATTGCTTCGTTTAGTACATGTGCTCCTGAATTAGCTATTTCTTTTAACAGTATTAGTTCTAATAATTATGATTTAACTTTAGCTAATGTAGTGGGTAGCTGTGTAGTTAATATTTTACTTATAATTGGACTTGCTAGTATTGTCAAACCAGTTAAAGTTAAAACCGTGACAGTTGGTAAAGAGTTACCACTTCTAGTCATAACAACAGTTGTTTTTTGTATATTATTTTCGGATGGTGAATTATCTAGATATGATGCTGGTATATTAATTCTATTGTTTGTTTTATTTGGAATATATTTATACAAAATGATAAAAAGATTTAGAAAAGTTGAAGAAGAATATGCTAAAGTAAATAAAGTAAAAGCTATTATTTTAACTATACTATCAATTTTAGTTATTATTTTTTCTAGTGAGTTAATTGTTAATTCGACTTTATATTTATCTGAAAAATTAAATATAGCTACTAAGTTAATATCAATGATCGTAATAGTTATTGGAACATCTCTACCAGAATTAATGATTACGGTTACATCAGCTAAAAAAGGTGAGTTTGATATGACAGTTGGAAATATCATTGGGACTAATATATTTAATATATGTATTGTTTTAGGACTTCCAACTTTGATTTATGGATCTGTTTATAGTTCGGCATTTAATTATGTTGATTTAATTGCTGTCATTGTAGCCGCTGCTATGTTTTATTTTCAAAGTAGAAGTGAGCGAACGATTACTAGACTTGAAGGCGTCATTATGGTGTCATTATTCATTTGTTATTATGCATATTTGATATTTTTGTAAAAAACTATTTACAATTAAATATAATTATTGTATAATTATATTTAGTTTGCAGGTGTAGTACAGCGGTTAGTATACGGCCTTGCCAAGGCTGGGACGGCGGTTCGATTCCGCTCACTTGCTCCATAGTGAAATATACTCGAACTTTTCGAGTTTTAATAAAAAAACTAATTCAGAAATGAATTAGTTCAGACTGTTGACAAATAGGTAAATACTTTACTTATTTGTCTTTTTTTTAAGTTTTTGACAAAAATATTGAAAAAAGACTATTTTTAGTATATAATAAGCACTACATTTTTAAAGTTATTTTATGTATGGAGGAATAAAATGAAGTTAGAAGATTTAAAAAAAATAAAAGAACAATTAGAAATACAAAAAGCACAAAATAATAAAAAAATCGAATTATATGATGAAAGAGCAGAAGAAATTGATAAAAAATGACTCTTGTTTCAAAATATTTAATTAATGCTAATTTTAAAAATTTACAAATGGATCCAAATGGTAATTTAATTTATACTTTTTTTCAATTGTTGAGACAACAAAATATAGAAAGTAAGAAGTCTTTAAATAATAAAAATTAAGAAAAAAGATGATTAAATTAGGCAACAATCATCTTTTTTAATATGTTAATTTATCTTTGAATTATCTGTATTTCAATCGATTTTAATATCAGCATTCTTTTTTATCAAATAATTACTAATATCTCTATAATCTTCGCCAACCAAAATAGTTGAAATTGTTAATATAATAAATTCATTATCATTTGTAATAATGTGTAAATATTCTTTATAACTACTATATTTGCTTAATTTTAATTTTTTTTCTTTAAATATTTTTTTTATTTGAGAATACTTAAATGAAAAAATATCTTTATTTTGTTTGATAATCATATAATTATCTGTTAAAAAATAATACCTTTCATTCCAATAATCAATATTACCAATTTTATCTAAAAGATTATTTTTTATTAAATATGCTTTTATTTCTTTTAAAGTATGGTAAGTATCAATTCGTTCTATAATCCTAATTACCATTATTATATCTAATAACAATATGTAGTAAAAATTATTTTTATAACCAATATATAGTAATATTATAAATAAGATAATAGTTATAATTATATATACAAAAATATCATACTTGCCAATATCTATATAT